>CAZXNX010000182.1:0-5399 GCA_964642225.1 uncultured Solirubrobacteraceae bacterium
CTCCACGGCCGTCACCGGTGTCACGGCCTCCAACGCGCTCACGTTCGCCGCCCTGCTGGCCCTCCCGCTGCTGGCCCTGCCGATCATCGTCGTGCGGGGCACCGACGTGGCGCACGACCTGCAGACCGCACTGTGGCTGACGCTGGTGGCGCTGCTCGGCCTCCTGGCCCTGGGGGCGGTGCTGCTGGCCCGCGACCGCCCGCTGGAGGTGATCGGCACCTTCGCCGAGAAGACCCGCAACCGCCTGCGGCCCAACAAGCCGCCGCGCATCCTCACCGCCCAGCGCCTGCTCGCCGAGCGCGACACCATCCTGCGCGTCCTGGGCGACCGCTGGTGGGAGGCGCTCCTGCTCGTCGGCGGCCGCTGGCTCTTGGACTTCGGCGCCCTGGGCAGCGCCCTGCTGGCGCTCGGCTCCAGCCCGTCCGCCGCGTTGCTCCTGCTCGCCTTCGTGGCCGCGCAGGTCCTGGCCTTCATCCCCGTCACACCGGGCGGCCTGGGCTTCGTGGAGGCCGGCCTGGCCGCGATGCTCGTCCTGGCCGGCGTCAGCGCGGGCGACGCCGTCGTCGCCACCCTGGCCTATCGCCTCGTCAGCTACTGGCTTCCGATGCCCGTCGGCCTGGCGGCCTGGGCGCTGCACAAGCGCCAGATCGCCCGCGACGGCCCGGTGACCGCGCTGGAGCCCGGTCCCGGCGAGACCTGATCAGCCCGTTCGGCAGCGATCGGCCCGCTGCGCGACACTCCCCGTCTGCCCCCGTAGCTCAGCTGGATAGAGCAGCGGCCTTCTAATCCGCAGGTCCCAGGTTCGAATCCTGGCGGGGGCGCTCTAGGGAGCCAGGTTCGTGGTGATCGCGTCGACCGACAGCGCAGTCATGCGCACCGCGGACACGGTGTACGAACCGGAGTTCTGGGAGCGGCAGGAGAGGTCGGCCGCCTGGGTGCCGCCGCTGAGAGGGCGGGCGGCCGCGCCGACGCTGGTCAGGGAGAGGGTGGCGCTGGTGCCCGGCTCGACGGTCGTCGCGCTGTGGTCCTTGACGCCGATCGCCCCGAGGAAGCAGGTCACCCGGTGGCGGTGGCCGCTGGGCGGCGCGGAGACGACGAGCTTGGCCGTGGCGACGTAGTTGCCGGCCGCCGGGATCACGAGTTGCGCGATGAGGGTCTCGTTGGTGCTCTCGATCTTGCGCGGCTGGGAGGAGTTCAGGTAGTAGGCGGTGTTGGCCGCCGGAGCCGGACCGGTGGTGTCCGCGATGGCGAATCCGCCGCCCGCGGCGAGCACGAGTGCCCCGATCGCGAGGACGTGGGCGGAGCCGATGGTCGGGCGGGGAAGGCGCATGCGGCTTCACACTAGTGGCCCGCGCCGGCAGCGGTGCCGGTGGCAACGTGCCAGCTGCGGAGCACTTGCCGGTGCGGCAACTACAGTGCCGCTCGTTCCCCGGGCCGGTGAGGAGGCAGGTGATGCGTCCGAAGCTCAAGCGTGCGATCCGGTTGGCGGGGATGCGCCCCGAGCCGCGGCTGGGCGCCCGCAAGGCGGTCGACCTGCGCGGCAAGCGGATCCTGGTCACCGGCGCCTCATCGGGGATCGGCGAGGCGGCCGCCGAGAAGCTCGCGGCCGCCGGCGCCGTGGTGACGATCGTCGCGCGGCGCGGCCTGCTGTTGGAGGAGATCGCCCAGCGGATCGCCGCGCGCGGCGGCACCGCGATCGCGATGGAGGCCAACCTCGCCGACCTGGACGCCGTCGACGACCTGGTCGAGCGCGCCGGCCCGATCGACATCCTCATCAACAACGCGGGCCGCTCCATCCGCCGGCCCCTCACCGAGTCGCTGGAGCGCTGGCACGACCTCGAGCGCACGATGGCGCTCAACTACTTCGCGCCGATGCGGCTGATCCGCGGCCTGGCGCCCGGGATGCTGCAGCGCGGCGACGGGCACATCATCAACGTCGCCTCCTGGCGCGTGCTGCCCAAGGCCTCGCCGCTCTTCGGCCCCTACATCGCGTCGAAGGCCGCCCTGAGCGCGATGAGCCGCGACATCGACTCGGAGTGGGAGCACCTCGGGGTGGACGCCACGACGATCTACTACCCGCTCGTGGCCACCCCGATGATGGCCCCGACCCGCGCCTACGACGGGCTCGCCGCGCTGTCCGTCGACGACGCGTCGGAGTGGATGGTCACCGCGGCCCGCACCCGGCCGATGCGGATCGCGCCGCGCATGGCGCTGACGGCGATGGCGCTCGACGTGGTGGCGCCCGGCCTGGTCAACCGCATGCTGCGCAATCCCCCCATCGCGCCCGGGTTCTGACCCTCTCGCGCCGCGCCTACGCTCTCCCCGCGCACGCGCCCCGCGGCGCTGGGCGCCACCGGCTAGCGGCGCCGGGTCACCACAGCGCGCGGGACCGCTGCGCGAGCACGTCGTCGAGGTCGCCGTGCTGCTCGACCATCGCCAGCAGGACGCGCCGAAGGTCGTCGACCTCCCGGTCGCCCACCGTGGCACGCAACTCCGCCTCCAGGCGGGCGCTCGCGTCGAGCGCGGTGGACCGCACGCGGCGGCCCTCCGCGGTCAGGACCAGGAGCTTGCGGCGGCCGTCGGCCGGGTCCGGCTCGCGGGTGACGAACCCGGCTCCCTCCATGTCGTCAACCGTCTGCTGGGCCGCCTGCTTGGTCACGCCCAGCCGTGCGGCGAGGTCGGCGAGGGGGAGCGGTGCGTCGTGGAGCGCGCGGATGACGAAGCCCCACCGCGGCCGGGTCGCCAGGGCGGCGTCGTGCATCGCGTCGAGCAGGCGATCGGTGAGCACGCGGTTGGCCGCGGTGAGCAGGATCGCGAGATCAATATCGTCAGGTGTACTTGACGTATCCATGAGAGTTCGTCAAGCTTACCTGACTATGATCATCTCCACGCACGACGCACCGACCTTCGACCAACCGGGCCTGCGAGCCGTCGGATACGCCGCCCCGAGCCGGGGCGCCCGTGAGCTCAGCATGTGGCGCCTCGAGCTGGCCGCCCACGAGGAGAGCCCCGGCCACGTGCTCAGCCACGAGGAGGTCTTCCTCGCACTCGCCGGCTCCGCGGTGGCGCACATCGACGGCCGGGCGCACCCGTTCGGCGCCGGTGACTGCCTCGTCGTGCCGCCCGGGGCGAGCTTCACCCTGACCACGGGAGAACGGGGGCTCAGCGCGGTCTGTGCGATGGCGGCGGGCGGGCAGGCGACGTTCCTCCCGGACGGCCCGACCATCACCCCGCCTTGGGCGGCCTAGTGCCGCGGTGCTAGCGTCGGCCCCAGATGGCGTCCGAGGACATCGCGCAGGAGGAGCAGGAGACCGAGCGCGAGGGTGCGACGCTCTTCGCGGTGATCGGCGGGCTCATGCTCGTCATGCTCATGGCGGCGCTCGACTCGACGATCGTGTCGACCGCGCTGCCGACCATCGTCGGCGACCTCGGTGGGCTGGAGCACATCTCCTGGGTCGTCACCGCGTACCTGCTGGCCCAGACGATCGTCATGCCGCTGTACGGCAAGTTCGGCGACCTCTACGGCCGCAAGCTCGTCCTGCAGGTCGGGCTCGTGATCTTCCTCGTCGGCTCGGTGCTGTGCGGGCAGGCGCAGTCGATGACCGAGCTGATCGCCTTCCGCGCGCTGCAGGGACTGGGCGGCGGCGGCCTCATGGTCAGCGCGCAGGCGGCCCTGGGCGACGTCGTCTCCCCGCGCGAGCGCGGCAAGTACTCGGGCCTGTTCGGCGGCGTCTTCGGGGTCGCGACGGTGATCGGCCCGCTGCTGGGCGGCTTCCTCACCACCTCGCTGGACTGGCGCTGGATCTTCTACGTGAACCTGCCCGTCGGCGCGGTGGCCTTCGTCGTGCTGCAGCGCACGCTCCCTCGCCACACCACGCGGATCAAGCACGTCGTCGACTACCTCGGCACGGCGTTGCTGGCCATCGCACTGACCTCACTCGTGCTGCTGACGACCCTGGGCGGCAACCAGTACGCGTGGGGCTCGTCGATGATCATCGGGCTCGGCGTCCTGTCGGTTGCGTCGGTGGTGGGCTTCGTGCTGGCCGAGCGGCGGGCCAAGGAGCCGGTGCTGCCCAACGCCCTGTGGCGCAACCCGGTGTTCGCGGTCACCAGCGCGATCGGGTTCATCGTCGGCTTCGCCCTCTTCGGCTCAACCACCTATCTGCCGCTCTTCCAGCAGGTCGTCCGCGGCCTGGACCCGACGGAGTCCGGCCTGGCGCTGCTCCCGCTGATGGCCGGCCTGCTCATCACCTCGATCGGCTCGGGCCGGCTCATCACCCGGACCGGCAAGTACCGGATCTACCCGATCATCGGCACGGCGATGCTGGCGGTCGGGCTGTTCCTCTTCTCCGAGCTGTCGACCACCACCTCGACGCTCGTGCTCTCGCTGGAGATGTTCCTGGTGGGCGCGGGCCTGGGCTTCATCATGCAGGTGCTCGTGCTGGCGGTGCAGAACGCGGTCGACTACGAGTTGCTCGGCGTCGCGACCTCGGGCGCGACGCTGATGCGCACGATCGGCGGCTCCCTCGGCACGGCGATCCTCGGCGCGGTCTTCACGGCCCAGCTCACGGGCAACCTGACCGGAGCGTTCCCGGCCGGGGCGGGGGCCGAGACGCTCTCGTCCGGGCAGGTCGCGCCGTCCCAGGTCGCGTCGCTGCCGCCCGCCGTCAAGGACACCTACCTGCAGGCCTTCACCGACGCCCTGGACACGGTGTTCCTCGTCGCCGCGGCCGTCGCGGTGCTCGCCTTCGCGCTCTCCTGGTTCGTCCAGGAGCGCCGCCTGCGCGAGACCGTGCTGACCGGCGGGGTGGGGGAGGCCTTCGCCGCGCCGCAGCCGGCCGACTCCCTCCGCGAGATCGCGCGCTCGCTGAGCCGGCTGGCCGGCCGTGACAAGACCCGGCGGTTCGTCGCCCAGGTCGCCGCCGAGACCGGCGTGGACCTCACGCCGGCCGCTTGCTGGCTCCTCTTCCGCTACCGCGAGGACCCCTCCAGCACCTTCGCCCAGCTCCGCGAGATCCGCGAGATCCCGCTCGAGGCGCTCCAGAACGGCCGGGCGCAGCTGCTCGACCACGGGTACGCGATCGCGGGACCGGACGGGACGACGGACGTGACCCCGGAAGGAGTGGAGATCTCCGAGCGGCTGCGGGCCCGGGCCCGTGAGCGCCTCGTCGCGCTGCTCGACGGCTGGTCCCCCGAGCAGTACCCCGAACTGGAGAAGCTGCTCACCCGCCTGTCCGACGACATCGCCGAGGCGCCGCCCGACCGGGTGACGGTCCCGGCCGCCCCCGAGCCCGTGGGCTCCGGGTCGTGACGGTGAGAATCGGCCCGTTTTCCGCATCGGGAGCGATTTCCTGAAATTCCCCCTTTCAGGACGTCCTGTCTCCTATTAGACTCCGGGG
>CAZXNX010000183.1:0-5388 GCA_964642225.1 uncultured Solirubrobacteraceae bacterium
GGTGGCGGTCGCCCCGGCGATGGTCTGCACGTCGATGTCGCCGAGGTTCTCGAACGCCAGCCCGTGCTCCCACAGGGCGTCGCTGATCTGGCCGAGCGTGGCGCCCGCCTGCACGCGGACGAGCCCGCTCGAGCGGTCCACGTCGATGACGCGCGCCATGCGCTCCAGCGAGAGCAGGGTGCCGTCGGTGAGGACGGCGGGCGTGAAGGAGTGCCCGGCGCCGGCCACGCGCACGGTCCGCCCGGCCTCGGCGGCACGGGCCACCGCCGCGCTGACCTCGGCCACGCTCGCCGGGCGCACGCGCTCGCCGGGGCGGCAGGACTCCCCGCCGCTCCAGGTGCTCCAGGTCCCGTCGGTCGCCTCCACGGGACGCAGCCTATTTCACGTCGCGGTCCGGCCGAAGCCGGACGGCGACGTCCCTCGTCTCAGGCTAGGAGTCGGAGGGCGTGGCGGGCGTCTTGGACGCGGCCGCCGCACGACGGCGGAAGCGCTCGACGCGGCCGCCCGTGTCCATCAGCTTCTGGCGACCCGTGTAGAACGGGTGACAGTTGGAGCAGACCTCGACCCGGATCTCGGGCGAGGTGGAACGGGTGGTGAACTCGTTGCCACACGTGCAGGTCACGTGGGCTTCGACGTAATCGGGATGGATGTCAGTCTTCATGTCGTAATCCAGTCGGTGCTGCGGGCGGCCATCTAGTGTAGCGAGCCGGGTTCACCGGCCCTGGCCCCGTCCGGCGGCGCTCAGCGCCGGGCGGCGGTGAGCGGGCACGCGACGGTGATCGCGTTGTCCGTCTCATCCGCCTCGTCGACGGTGCCGCCGGGATCGACCGTGAGGTCCAGGCTCGTGCCGGGCGTGCAGGGCGCGCCCTGCAGCAGGACCACGGTGCGGGTCCGGGCCGCCAGCTCGAGCACGGTGTCGCTGATCGGGTCGAGGGCCGGCGAGGCGAGCCGCGTCAGGAACGACCCGGCCGTCGAACGGCCGGTGTTGCGCACCACGACGGAGTAGACGGCGCGGTCCACGGCGGTCTGGTCGGCGGTGACCCCCACCGGCACGAGGTTGGGCCGCAGGTCGGTCTGGCGGCAGGCCGGGGTCTTGCGCTGCACGGTGCGGACGATCCGGCCGGCGCCGTTGCGCCAGCGGAAGGTGATGCGGGCGCGGTAGGCGCCGGGGCCGACGAGCTTGCCCAGGCTCTTGCGCCACACCAGGCCGGCACGGCCCGGGTCGCTGCGGATCCACTTGCTCAGGCCGGGGACGACGACCGCGGTGAACTCGGCGGCGGCCGCATCGGTGGTGGGCCGCGCGACCAGGAGCTCGAAGCGCATCTCCATCCGGCTGGCGCCGGCGATCGCGGGCATCGAGCCGACGAACACGGCGCGCCCTCCGGCGTCGTCCTTGGCCACCTTGCAGGTGGCCATCGTCGCGGACAGCGCCACCTTCGGGGCGACGTCCGCCGAGGCGGGGGCCGCACCGAGAGCGGGCAGCACGAGGAGCAGGGCGAGAAGCTGGACCGGGCGGCGCATACAGCCATTACAACGCACGAGGGGCCGCAATGTTGCGGCCCCTCGGTCTGCGAATGCGCCGGTCATGAAACCGGTGCGATGTCTAGGTGAGCTGGTACAGGGGTCCGTCGCCGCCCTCGGGGGTGGTGAGACGGCCGCCCTTGGCGGTGATCGCGCCGCACTGCACGCAGTTCGTGTAGTTGACGACCACGTCGACGATGCCCTCGGCGGGCTCGTCCTCGGGAATCTCGTACACGCCGGCCGGGCACATCCACACCCAGGTCTCGGCCACCTCGCGCGGCACGCGCTTCTGCACCCGGATGTGGTTGGGCGCGTCGTCGCGGGTCGCGTTGCCGGTGATGAACACGCTCGAGAGCTTGTCGAACGTGTACTTGCCGTCGGGCTTGGGGTACGAGTCCTTGGTGTCGCCGATGAACATCGGGACGCCGTCGTTGCGGTGCCACGCGAGCTTGCCCGCGGGGAGCTTGCCCTTGGTGACCTGCGCGATGCCGGAGACCGGGCCGCCCTTGAGCAGGCCCTTCTGCAGCGGCTGACGGCCGTTGCGGACCTCGTAGAGCTCCTTGCCGATCGAGGACTCCTCGACCGCCTGCTCGTACGCCTCGACCGACGTCCCGCCGGTCTTCACCGTCTCGTAGATCGTCTCGCCGGCCAGGATGCCCGACTTGATCGAGTGGTGGACGCCCTTGAGCGCCAGCGTGTCGACCATGCCCGCGGAGTCGCCGACCAGCAGCGCGCCCGGCATGGTGAGCTTGGGCATCGACCAGTAGCCGCCGCCCGGGAGCGCCTTGGCGCCCCAGCCGACCCGCTCGCCGCCGTCGAGGATCTTCTTGACCAGCGGATGCGTCTTGAAGAGCTGCAGGAGGTCATGGACCGACGTGGTGGCGTCGGCGTAGTCCAGCTCCACGACGAAGCCGATGGAGACCAGGTCGTCCCCGGTCTTGTCGTCCTTCATCGGGTAGATCCACGAGCCGCCGACCTGTCCGTACTTGGACGAGAGCTTCAGCGGCCAGGGGCCCATGGTGTGGATCAGGCGGTCCAGCGGCTTGGGGACCTTCCAGATCTCCTTGACGCCGAGCTCCCACACCTGCGGCTCGCGGTCCTTGGCGAGGTCGAACTCGCGGATGGCCGCGCCGGTGAGGCTGCCCCAGCAGCCCTCGGCGAGCACCACGAACTGGGCCTTGATGTCGGTGCCGGGCTCGAAGTTGCCGAGCTCCTGCCCCTCCTTGCCGCGGCCCTTGTCGCCGGAGCGCACGCCCACGACGCGACCCTCCTCGACGATCAGCTGCGTCGCCGCCGTCTCGGTGAGGATGTAGGCGCCCGCCTCTTCGGCGATCCGCTGCTGGAACCGGGCCAGCGCCGAGACCGAGACGATCTCGTTGCCGTGGTTCTTGAACGGCGGGGGCGTCGGGATGCGCAGCGAGGCCTTGGCGGTGGGCGTCAGGTAGACGGCCTCCTTCTTGACCTCGCCGAACGCGAAGCCCTCCTTGCGCCAGTCCTCGCGGGTCAGGTCGGGGAAGAGCTCCTCCAGCGGGCCCGGCCGGACGACGGCGCCGGACAGGTTGTGCCCGCCGCACGTCTTGGCCTTCTCGATGACGGCCACCGGGACCTCCCCGAGACGCTCGAGCGTCTCGGGATCGTCGGCCAGGAGCTGCAGGATGCGGTTGGCACACGCCAGACCGGCCGTGCCACCGCCGACGACGGCGATCCCGACCTCGATGATCTCGTCCTCACCGTCGAGCCCATGCTTGATGAACTCGTCGGGCGAATCGACCGGCGGCGGGTACGCCGCCGGAATCGCCTTACCGTTTCCGTTGCTCCCGGCCATGGCGATCAGCTGCCCTTCTTGGCCTTCACGGCCTCGGTGAGCTTGGGCAGGATCTTGTTGAGATCGCCCACGATGCCGAGGTCGGAGAACTCGAAGATCGGGGCGTTCGCGTCCTTGTTGATCGCCACGATGTTCTCGGAGTTCTGCATGCCGACCTTGTGCTGGATGGCCCCGGAGATGCCGGCGGCCAGGTACAGCTTCGGCGCGACCGTCTTGCCGGTCTGGCCGATCTGGCCCGCGTACGGGAACCAGCCGGCGTCGACCACCGCGCGGGTGGCGGCGACGGCGCTGGTGCTGCCGAAGGCGGCGGCCAGGTCGTCACACAGCTTGAAGCCGTCGGCGTTGCCGAGGCCGCGTCCACCGGCGACGAGGATGGCGGCACCCTCGATGTCGATGTCGGCGCCACGCTGCTCGCCGCGGGTGACCACGGTCGCCTGCGTGGAGAACGGCGAGAACGCGACGCTGACGTCCTCGACCGTGGCGGTGCCGCCGCTCTGCTTGATCTCGAACGCGTTCAGGCGGCCGATGATGATCCCGACGTCGCTGCGGAAGTGCACCTGCGAGATGGCGGTGTCACCGAGGATGGGCCGCTCGGCGACGAGCTTGCCGTCCTCGACGCGGACCGCGGTGACCTCCATGACGACACCGGCGCCGAGGCGGGCGGCCAGGCCGGCCCCGATCTCGAAGCCGAGCAGGCCGCCGCCGAACAGCACGTAGCCGTAGTCGCCGGAGGCGACGATCTGCGCCGCGGCGTCGACGACGGGCTGGGCGAGGCCGTCCGGGCCGTTGACCCGGTAGACCTTCGTCGCGCCGTACTCGCCGAGCGAGGCGGCCGCCTCGTCGCTGACGCTCGAGCCGACGATGACCGCGTGGGCCTCGCCACCGAGCTGGGCCGCCAGAGCGGCGCCCTCGGACACGGCTCCGAGCGAGTTCTTGTTGATCGCGCCCTCGTACTCCAGCGCGTAGACCAGGATGTTGGCCATCTAGATCAGCTTCCTCTCGTCGAGCCACGCGACGATCTTCTCGACCGTCTCGTTGGTGTCTTCGTCCTCGATGATCTGCCCGGCGGCCTTCGCCGGCGGCTCCTTGGAGCCGGACCAGTTGGCGGCCGAGTTGTCGCGGCCGACCTTGGAGCCGTCGATCTCGACGTCTCCGGCGGTGACCGTGTCGAGCGGCTTCTTCTTCGCGCCCATGATCGCCTTGAGCGACGGGTAGCGCGGCTCGTTGATCGCGTCGCCGACCGAGATGACGGCGGGCAGCGAGATCTCGACGGTGTCGTAGCCGTACTCGGCCTGACGCTCGGCGGTGAGCTTGTCGGCCGCCACGTCGAGCTTGATGACCTGCGTCAGCGACGGAGCCTTGAGGTGATCGGCCACCACGGCGCCGATCGTGTAGCACTCGCCGTCGTCGGACTGCTGACCGAGCAGGACGAGGTCGGGGTTCTCACGCTTGAGGGTCTGCGCGAGCGCGTAGCCGGTGGCGGCCACGTCGGAGCCCGCGAGGCTCTCGTCGGACAGGTGCACCGAGCGATCGGCGCCCAGGGACACCGCCTTGTGCAGTGCACGCACCGCAGAGTCGGGGCCCATCGTCACCGCGACGATCTCCTCGACCGGTACCGCTCCGCCTTCCTTGATCTGCATGGCAGCCTCAATGGCGTGCGTGTCATACGGGTTGAGATTCTTCTCCCCGCTTCGGTCCATACGCCCCGTCGACGGATCAATCCGCTTTTGGACGGCGGCGTCTGGCACCTCTTTCACCAGGACGCAAATCTTCACTTCGGGCCTCCTATGGGCAAACGAACGTACGGAATGGTACCCGTCGAGTTGACTGACGGGTCAATCGGGCGCCGATGTCGCTCTGCGACGGCGGTTCCCGACCAACACGCTTCCGGGACTAGGTCCCGACCGCGCTTCGGATGAAGTCGATGATGTCCTGCGTGGGCGCGCCCGGGGTGAACACCGCGGCCACCCCCAGGTCCTTCAGCTCGGGGATGTCGTCGGCGGGGATCGTCCCGCCCACCGTCACCACCACGTCGCCGGCCT
>CAZXNX010000184.1:0-5372 GCA_964642225.1 uncultured Solirubrobacteraceae bacterium
CAAGGCCGTCACGGCGCGCGTGACCCTGGTCCCCGGCCGGCTCGCCGCGCTCGTCGTGACCCGCTCGCACGGGCGCCTGCGCGCCCGCGTGGTGTCGGTCGCCGCCGGCGCCCGCCGGCTCGTGTCCCTGGTCCCCGGCGCACTCCGCGTGCGGATCGGCGGCGCGACGACGACGAAGCTGCGCCACGGAGCGTTCGCCACGGTGGCGGCGGGCGCCGTGCGCGTCACGGTGGGGAGGGTGAAGGTCGCCCTGCCGGCCGGCGCCCAGCTCACCGTGCTGACGCGTCACGGGCGCCGGGTGGTGGGGGTCACGCGCACCGCGTGACCCGCCTCCCCGCGCGCCGGACGTCGCGATGAGCCGGTGGGGCAAGGCGCCTATGATCAGCCGCCGATGCCCTTCCTGCCCGACTTCCGGCTGGAGACGTTCTTCTCGCGCTGGGAGTTCACCGCCCGCCACCACCTGACGGCGTCCGATGCGCAGTCCCTGACGATGGCCGAGCTGCTGGAGCTGGCCGACGACGAGGACCGCGAGGCCTTCGAGACGCTCTCGCTCGGCTACACGACGACGTTCGGCGACCCCGGGCTGCGCGAGGCGATCGCCGCGACCTACACGACGGCCGGGGCGGACGACGTCGTCTGCTTCGCCGGCGCCGAGGAGGGGCTGTACCTGGCGATGCAGGTCCTGCTGGGCCCCGGCGACCATGCGATCGTCGTCACCCCGAACTACCAGGCGGCCGAGACCGTCCCGCTGGCGTTGTGCGAGGTCACCGGCGTCCGGCTGGACCCCGCCCGCGACTGGTACCTGGACCTCGACGAGGTCGCCGCCGCCATCCGGCCGACCACCCGGGTCGTCTCGGTCAACTTCCCGAACAACCCCACGGGGGCCGTCCCGCACGCCGAGGACATGGCCCGCCTGGCGGCGCTCTGCGACGCGCACGGCATCCACCTCTTCAACGACGAGGTCTACCGCGGCCTGGAGCTCGATCCCCAGCGCACCCTCCCGCATGCGGTCGACCTGTCGGAGCGTGGGCTGTCGCTCAACGTGACGTCCAAGTCCCTCGGCCTGCCGGGGCTGCGGATCGGCTGGATCGCCAGCCGCGACCGGGAGCTGATCGCGCGCCTGGAGCGGGCCAAGCACTACACGACGATCTGCAATGCGGCGCCGAGCGAGATCCTCGCCCGCATCGCCCTCAAGGCCCGCGAGCCGATCCTCGCCCGCAATCGCGCCATCATCGCCGCCAACCTGCCCGTGTTCGACGCGTTCTTCGCCGAGTTCGGGGACCTGTTCGACTGGCGTGCGCCCGACGGGGGCTGCGTCGCCTTTCCCCGCTACACGGGTGCGGACGGGGTGGAGGCGTTCTGCACCGCGCTCATCGAGGAGGCGGGCGTCCTGCTGCTGCCGGCGAGCATCTACCGCTCGGCGCTCACCGAGACCCCGGACGATCGCTTCCGCATCGGCGTCGGGCGCCGAGACCCGGAGCCGGGCCTCGACGCCTTCCGCGCCTGGCTGCGCGCCCGCTGATCAGCCCTTGACCACGGTGACGTCGCTGATCGCGGCGCCGTCGTAGTACCGCGCCGAAGCGTTCAGATGCTCGAGCGCGACCTTGCCGGCCCAGATGAGGTCCTCGTCGGTGACCTTCGGGCCGCTCTCGGCGATCCGCCGGCGCAGCTCGACGCTCATGCCCAGGCGCAGCTGCGCAAGCGTGAACTTCGCCTTGCCGAACGAGACGCCGGCCAGCTCCGCAAAGGCATTGGCCTGCATCTCCGTGACGGAGATCCCCGACAGGTACACGTAGTACTCGGGCAGCTCGGCGAGGTGGCGCAGCGCGATCTCGGCGGCCTTGGCGTCGACGTCGGCGCGGTTGTCGGCGCCGTTGTCCCAGGTGGCGTGGGCCAGCTCGACGGCCATGCCCAGCCGAAGCTGCTCGACCGTGATGCCGCGCAGGCCAAGGTCATCGCCCAGGCGCTTGACGGCGGCGAGCGCGCGCTCGGCAGTGACCTCACCCGACAGGTAGGAGTAGTAGTCGGGCTCCGCGCGCAGGTGCTCGTAGGCGAGCTTGCCCGACCGCACGAGGATCTCCTCCCGGCTGGAGCCGTGCTCCCAGGCGCGCTGGGCGATCTCGACGGAGAGCCCGGTGCGGAAGTCCTGCAGCGTGAAGGTCTCCTGCTCGAAGCGCACGCCGATGCGGTCGGCGGTGTCGCGGGCCTGCCTGGCCGAGACGCGGCTGTCGGCCTTGACGGCGTCGAGCGCGAACGTCGTGGTGCGCCCGTCCTTGGTCCGCACCGCCACGGTGCTGAGGCCCAGCGCCGGCCCGGCGACCGCCGGGGACTCGAGCTTGCGCTCCCACAGCGCCCTGCCCGTGCGGGCGTCCAGCGCGGTGAGGGCCCCGTCGGTGTCGGCGACGAACACGACGCCGCCGGCCGACAGGACCGGGTCGCCGGCGGTGGGGGAGCGAAGCTGCACGGCCCAGCGCTCCTCGCCGGTGCGGCGGTCCAGCGCGGTGAGGCGGCCCGACGGGGTGGCGGCGTACACGCGCGCGTCGTCGGCCACGGGCGTCGCGGGCCGGCAGGTGTCGGCGCAGCCGTCGCGCCCGACGGTCGCGACCCACTGCAGCTTGCCGCTGCGGCTGTCGTAGGCGCGGGTCTGCAGCTCGCCGTTGTCGCCGCCCGGAGCGGTGACGAACGTGGCGAACTTGGAGAGGAACGGCGTGCTGGGGACCGTGTCGCCCTGCGGCAGCTCCTCCTTCCAGCGGCCGTCGCCGCGGGCGGGGCCGCGCGACACGATGACGCCGGGCTGTGTGGTGAAGAGCCAGCCGTGGGACACGGCCATGCCCTGGGGCGCGTCGACGCGCTGACTCCAGCGCACGCGGCCGCTGCCGGCATCGAGCGTGGTCAGGGCGGTGTCGGTGGAGACGAAGACGCGGTTGAAGGCGGCGACCACGGCGGGGTGGCCGCCCTCGACCTTTCGGGCCCACACCGGGGCGCCGCTGTCGCGGTCCAGCGCGGTCACGATCCCGTCCTGGGCCGTGACGAGGAGATGGGCGCCGCTGCGCACGGGCGCGGTGGCGTCGCCGCCGTCGCCGGCCGTCCAGGCCCAGGACTCGTCGCCGGTGACGGGATCCAGGGCCCGGACGCCGGGGCCGTCCGGGGTTCCGGAGACGAAGACGCTGTCGGCGCCGAGCAGGGCGGCGCCGTCGCCGGAGCCCGACGGGGCCGACCACAGCGCGTTGAGGCCGTCGACGGACGTCCGCGAGAGCGAGCGCTCGGAGCGCACGTAGCCGCGCCCGCCGTTGGTCGGGTCGGTGACCGCGCCGGCGGTGGCGGGGAGCATCAGGAGGCAGGCGAACGTCGTCGCCAGGGCAGGGATTCGGAACATGGCGACCACGCTGGCAGCCCCGCCTCGGGTTCTCCTGTGAGCCGCGTCAGGCTTCCGTCAAGCCTGCTCGCGCCGCACCGCCCGCCGTGATCCCGGCGGGCCGCCCGCCGGGTAGCCCTGGAGACGCACCACCCCTTCCGACTGGAGTCCGCATGGACCGTCGCACCCTCCGCCTGCGCTCGGCGCTCGCCATCCTCATCGCCGCCTTCGCTTCCTTCGTCCTCTCCGTGACCCTGTGGTTCACGGGCAGCCACGACCAAGGCATCTTCGTCGGGATCTGGGTCCCCTCGATCCTCTCGTTCGGCGCCGTCGCCCTCCTGATCCAGGGGGACCGGTCATGAGCACCCTCGGCCTGTTCCTCGTGGGCATCGCCGTCTCGATCCCCGCCGCGGCCGGCATCGTCGGCCTCGTGTGGGCGGCGATCGCGGACGGGCGCGACAACGACCGCATCCAGGAGGAGCTGCAGCACGGCACACCCGAACACGTCGGATAAGGTCACGCAGACCCAGTTCTTCGCCTCCGAGGAGACGCCGCCGTGCCCGACGCCGACCTGCTGTTGCGCTCCGCCACCGACCTCGCCGCCCTCGTGCGCGCGGGCGACGTGACCGCCACCGAGCTGACCGAACTGTCGCTGCGCACCATCGAGGAACGGGACGGCGACGTCCACGCGTTCACGACCGTCTCGGCGGACGCCGCGCTGGCGGCGGCGGCGGAGATCGGGCCGGGCGACGAGCGGCCCTTCGCGGGCGTGCCGCTGGCGATGAAGGACCTGTTCGCCGCGGTGAAGGGCCAGCGGATGACCTGCGGCTCGTCGATCACGGGTGAGAACTGGGTGCCGGAGTACGACGCGTTCCTCACGCGCCGCCTGCGGGACGCCGGCTTCGTGATCGTCGGCGCGACCTCCTCGCCGGAGTTCGGCGCGCTGCCGGTGACCGAGCCCCGGCGGTTCGGCGCCACCCGCAATCCCTGGAACCTGGGCCACACCCCTGGCGGCTCGTCGGGCGGATCGGGGGCCGCCGTGGCCTCCGGGATGGTGCCGATCGGGCACGCCAGCGACGGCGGCGGCTCGATCCGCGTGCCCGCGGCATGCAACGGGCTCGTCGGGCTCAAGCCCGCGCGCGGGCGCGTGTCGATGGGCCCGGAGATCGGCGAGTCCTTCCTCGCCATCAACGGCGTCCTCACCCGCACGGTGGGGGACACCGCAGCCGTCCTCGACGTCCTCGCCGGGTACGAGCCGGGTGACGCCAGCTGGGCCCAGCCGCCGTCCGAGCCGTTCGCGGCGGCCGCCGCCCGCGAGCCGGGCCGCCGGCGGATCGCCGTCATCGTCACCCCGCCCCTGGAGACCCAGGTCGACCCCGTGCACCTGGCCGCCGTCGCGCAGACGGCCGAGCTGCTGCGCGGGCTCGGCCACGAGGTCGTGGAGATCGACCCGCCCTTCGCGCTCCCGGACCTGACCGAGATGTTCCTGACGCTGTGGGCCGCGCTCGTGGGCACCAGCGCCGGGCTCGTCGGCGGGCTGTGCGGCAACGCGGTGACCGCCGAGACGGTCGAGCCGCTGACGATGGCCCTGTGGGAGCGGGCCAACCAGCAGAGCGCGTTCGACCTGGCCGCCGCGACGGGCCAGGCGCAGGGGATCGCCCGGGCGCTCGTCTCCTCCCTCCTGGAGTGGGACGCCGTGCTCACCCCGACGCTGGCGCAACGCCCCGTCGCCATCGGGGAGATCAGCGGCTGCTCCGACACGCCGATGGACGACTTCACCCGGGCCGGGCAGTTCATCGCGTTCACGCCCCTGGCCAACCTCACCGGCCAGCCCGCCATCAACCTGCCGATCGCCCACGGCGAGGACGGCCTGCCGGTCGGCGTGATGCTCACCGGCCGCCCGGCGGGGGAGGGCGACCTGCTCGCGCTCGCCGCCCAGCTCGAGGCGGCCGCCCCCTGGAGCACCCGCGTCTCGCCGCTCGCCGCGGGGGCGTGAGCCACGGGGCCGGACCCGGGC
>CAZXNX010000185.1:0-3392 GCA_964642225.1 uncultured Solirubrobacteraceae bacterium
ATCCCCTGCAACTGCTTTGGCGCTGCCGGCGACGGCGACCCCGCCACCGGGCTGGTGCGCAACGGGCTGCTGATCGGCCTGGCCGCGGCCGCGCTTCTCTGGCCGGTCGACGGCCCGCTGTGGGCGTTGGCGCCCGCCGAGCTGGCCGGGGCGGCCACGGTGGCGCTCGGCCTGCTGTGCTGCTGGCAGCTCGGTTCGGCCCTGCTCGTCCCGGCGCTGCGCGGCCAGGAGGCGGGCCGATGAGCACGGTCTGGGTCGTCTCGCTCGTCCTCACCTGGGTCGTCATCGCGCTGCTCGTGGCCTGCGTGGTCACGCTGCTGCGCCAGCTCGGCGAGGTCCGGGCGCAGCTCGCCGCGGGCGTCCCGACCGCCACCGCGGCAGACCCCGGTGCGGCCGTCTACGACCCGCTGGACCCCGTCGACCTGGAGCTCCTGCACGACGGCGGCCTGGGTCTCGGCCCGGCGCTCACCGTGGGCGGCGTGATGGACCGCCCCGTCCTCCTCGTCATCCACGCGCCCGGCTGCGAGAGCTGCGCGGGGATCGAGGACGCGCTCGTCACGATCGCCCGCGAGCAGCCACAGACCCTGCTGATCAGCGTGCTGGGCCTCGGCGAGCCGTTCGCCCGCGAGCATGCGGCCCGGCAGCCGCTGGACGGCGTGCCCACCGTCGCCTTCGACGCCCTGCCCGCCCACCTGCACCCCGAGTCCACCCCGTCCGTCGTCGGGCTGGCCCGCGAGGGGCAGATCGCGGTGCTGGGCTCCCCCAGCACGCTCGCCCACCTGCGTGAGGCGGTCGCCGCCTGCGACGGCGCCGTGCTCGTCGCCGGCCCCGACTCGATCCGCGCGACCACCTGGGGCGAGACCGTCCCGGCGTGGGGCGTCACCGACTCCCTCGACGTCGTGCACGTCGACCCCGCCGACCCGGAGGTCACCCTTGAGCCTCGATGACCTATTGCGCAACGCGGGCGACCGCCTGGCCGCCGGGCGCATGAGCCGCCGCTCGATGATCGGCGGGGCGGCCGTCGGCGTGGCCCGCGCCACCGTCCTGGCCGGCTGCGGCGACGGCGGGGCGAGCACCACCAGCGCCGGCGCGGCGACGACGGCCTCCCACACCGACGGGACGGCCAAGGACCTGCGGGTCGTGTCGATGGATCCGGCGCTCCCGTCCCAGTACAAGCCGCGGGACGCCGCGGGGCGGCCCAAGGGCTGCGGCATCGCCCGCGGCCGCATCCACGTCTGTTACTACCCGTGGAAGGTGACGCGGTCCGAGCCGGCGGAGTTCCTGCCCAAGGGCGTCAAGGGCGTCGCGGTGCGCAAGGGCCCCGAGCCGGACGCGCCGATCATCTACAAGAACGGCCAGCCCTGCGTGATCCGCATCGGCGGCGTGTACGCCCGCCAGAGCGAGCGGCAGAACGACCGCACCGGCGGCCAGGCCCACAACTGCCCGGCCCCGCCGATCCGCGCGCCGCGCGGCGTCGACCAGGGCTTCGTGTGGGGCCATCCCGGCCCGCCGAAGGTGTCCGGCACCTTCAACAAGGGCGGATGGATCGCCGCCCACGTCGACGGCGTCACCTACAGCGTCCCCTTCCCCGAGCACGAGCGCGCGATGTGCGGCCCGGCCGACCTGGACTTCGACTGCCGCGCCGGGGACGACCCGGACTCCAAGTGGAAGGCCAACTGCCGCAAGGACGCCCGTCCCAACGATCCCGGCTTCAAGTGCAACGGCGGCAAGACGAACTTCGGCCACTGCGGCGAGCCGACGCTGATGGAGGTGGGGATCCAGGAGAACATCGATCCGTACCCGCTCATCGGCGACCTCTCCCATGAGCGCTACAACCTCAAGTACCAGGCCGACAGCACCACGATCTTCTGGCTCGTGCCCGGCGACACGGTCAAGCGCTCGTGTTACAAGTGCACGCTCTACAACCCGTCGCCGACCTGCCCGGCCGAGACGATCGACCGCAACAGCAAGGGGTGCTGCCGCTCCTACTCGTGCGTGACGGTGGTCAAGGCGCAGTACTGCCCCACCGGCGTCGTGGGCTGGATCAACTCCAGCGTGCTGCGCTCCCCCCGCGTGGCCCAGAAGCAGAACGCCGCGGCGCTCAAGCAGCTCGGCAGCTTCAACGGCTACTAGCCCTCGGCCACGTGATGGCCGAAATCGTCCGGTATGTGTCCTTGCGGCCACGGCGGCGGAGGGGCACGATGGGCCGATGCGCGAGATCGTCATCGTCGCCTTCCCCGGGGTGCAGTCCCTGGACGTCGCGGGCCCGGCCGAGGTGTTCGCCGCCGCGGGCGACCACTACCGGGTGCGGGTGGCCGCGGTCGATGCGGGCGCCCCGCTGGCCACGGGCAGCGGCTTCGCCATCGTGCCGGAGGTCGCGCTGGACGACCTGCGGGAGCCGATCGACACCATCGTGGTGGCCGGCGGCGCGGGCACGCGCGACGCACTGGCCGACGAGCGCCTCATCCCCTGGCTGACCGCCGCTGCGCCCCGGGCCCGGCGCGTGGCCTCCGTCTGCTCGGGCGCATTCCTGCTCGCCCGGGCCGGTCTGCTCGACGGCCGCCGGGCGACGACCCACTGGCAGTGGTGCGACACGCTCGCCGAGTCCTTCCCCCGGATCACCGTCGACCCCGACCCGATCTGGGTGCGGGACGGGCCGGTGTGGACGTCCGCCGGCGTGACCGCCGGCATGGACCTCGCGCTGGCGCTGGTGGAGGACGACCTGGGCCCGCAGGCCGCGCTGGCCATCGCCCGGCAGCTCGTCCTCTTCGTGCGCCGGCCCGGAGGGCAGGCGCAGTTCAGCACCGGCCTGGCCGCCCAGAGCGCCGAGCGCGACGCGCTGCGCGAGCTGCAGGACTGGATGCCCGGCCACCTGGGCGACGACCTCTCCGTGCCAGCGCTGGCCGCCCGCGCCCACATGAGCACCCGCCACTTCAGCCGCGCCTTCCACCAGGAGGTCGGGTGCACCCCGGCCGCCTACGTGGAGCGCCTGCGCGTCGAGCACGGCCGCCTGCTGCTGGAGAGCACGTCGATCCCCGTGGAGACGATCGCCACCGCCTGCGGCTTTGCCACCCCCGAGACCATGCGCCGTGCCTTCGCCCGCCGGGTGGGCGCCAGCCCGGCCGCCTACCGCAGCCGCTTCGCGGCCGCCTGACCCCCACCACCGAGGAGCCTGCCATGGACATCGCCATCCCCCTCTACGACCGCTTCACCGCGCTGGACGCCATCGGCCCCTACGAGGTGCTCTCCCGCATCCCGGGGGCGACCGTCACCTGGCTGGCGCACGAGCCCGGCCTGGTCGCCGCCGACACGCGCATGCTCGGCATCCAGGCCACCGCGCGCTTCGAGGACCTGCCGTCGCCGGACATCGTGATGGTCCCCGGCGGGACCGG
>CAZXNX010000185.1:3492-5370 GCA_964642225.1 uncultured Solirubrobacteraceae bacterium
TGGCTCGCGGGGCAGATCGGCGGCGACGTGCTGGCCCAGGCCATCCAGCTGTCGATCGAGTACGACCCCCAGCCGCCCTTCGACAGCGGCTCGCCGCAGAAGGCCCCCGACGACGTGGTCGCGCTGGTGCGGGCGGTCGTCGCCGAGCGCCAGCGCCAGGAGGAGGCCGCGGCCTAGGGCCAGCGGCGCTCGAAGGCGCGGAACATCGCGGCCTGCTCGCGCTGGGCCGCCCGCTTCTCGGCGGCGGGGAGGAACGAGCAGCGCAGCCCGTTCTCGGCGGCCTGCTTGAGCTGGCGGTAGGTCAGCCCCTGCTCCTGGGCGGCGATCACGTACTGCTCGGTCAGATCGGTGCGCTCGACCGCCTCGTCGTCGGTGCTGATCGTCACCGGCACCCCCGCCTTGAGGTAGGTGCGCATGGGGTGGGCCCGGCCGAAGACGCCGAGGATCTGCCGGTTGCTGGTGAGGTTGATCTCGATGCACACCCCGCGCCGGGCCATCGTGCGCAGCGTGGCGGCCGGGTCGCGCTCGCCGCGGATGTCCACACCATGGCCGATGCGGTCGGCCTTCGCGATGTTCACCGCCTCGCGCACGTGGAAGCGCAGGTCGGCGGGCGGGGCGCTGCCGGGCGCCAGCTCCCCGGCGTGCAGGGTCAGGTGCGCGCTCGGGTAGAGCGTGCGCAGGAAGGCGATCATCCGCATCTGCAGCTGGTAGTCGTGCAGCGCGACCGGGCCGTCCTCGGGCTGGACCATGTTCATGCCCACCCAGCGGTGGTCGGCGGCCATCAGCTCGTAGCCGAACAGGAGCTGGGCGAAGACGACGACCGGCGACTGGCCGCGCAGGACCTGGACGTCGAAGCCCACACGGGTGTCGCAGCCGGCCAGCGGTTTGGGGGTGGCGCAGCCCAGGGCGGCGCGCTCCTGGGCGAGGGTGTTGTCGATGTCCCGGCTCGCGGCGGGGATCGCGTCGCGCAGGCCGGCGGCCAGCAGCTGGTCGCGCAGCGCGGCGTAGTCGCGCGTGAACGGCACCTTGGCCGCCACCTTGGAGGTGGCGCCGAACTGCGGCGTGATGAGCGGCTCGACGTACTGCACGTGCTGCACGGCGGCGCGCTGGGCGACCTCGGCGACCCCGTCGCCCTTGTGGGCGCTGAAGGCCGAGCTGAGCTGATCGAACGTGTTGAAGAAGTGGTCGTGGCCGGACTCCGTGCCGGACGGGGTGAACCCGCGCATCGACCACGAGCCCAGGATGCGTTGGTAGAGCGCCTGGTCGGTGAGGGCCTGTGAGAGCGGGACCTGCCCGGTGACGCACGGCGGGAAGCTGGAGAACAGGGTGCTCGTGTCGATGCACTGGCCGTCTGCGGCGCCCCACGTGACGATCGACTCCGCGTACACGGCGCCCGAGAGGTGCGTGTGCAGGTCGGTGCCCTTGGGCATCGCCCGCAGGAACTGGCCGAGCGCGGCGGTGTCGCCCTTCACCGCCTGCATCTGCCGGGCGGCGCCCCGCTCGCTCCCCTGCGCGGCGGCGGGCGCGACGGCTCCCACGGCGAGCAGGGTCAGGAGCAGCAGGCGGATGCGCACCCGCCAAGCCTACGACGCGGACCGCCGGGGTGCGCAGCCTCGCTCACGATCCCCACAGGAAGTCTTAGAACCGTCACAGACCGCGGGCGCATCCTGATCCCACGACGTCTTCCGGCGTCATCGCCGTCCCCTCGTCCCAGGAGCCCTCATGTCCAGCACCCGCATCCGCAACATCGCGGCCCTCGCCGCCACCGCCGGCCTCACCGCCGCGATCGTCTCGGTCGTCCCCAGCCTCGCCGCCGACAGCGGCGCCACGACCACCCCGACCGCCACGGCGCCCGCCCCCGGCGCGCCGCCGCAGGGC
>CAZXNX010000186.1:0-5358 GCA_964642225.1 uncultured Solirubrobacteraceae bacterium
TGGGCGGCATCCAGACCATCACCTGGCAGATCAGCTACGCCCCCGCCCACGTGGCGACCATCACCACGACGGCGGGGGCGGCGCTGACCGACTGCATCGTCACCGCGCAGGGGACGGTGAGCTGATCGCCGACGACGAACCCTCCGTCTGCACCTTGGGCAGCCACGCCAGCGCACGGGGCAGGTACCAGTTGCGCTCGCCCAGCAGCGTCATCACCGACGGCAGCAGGACCGCCCGCACGAGCGTGGCGTCGAGCAGGATGGCGGTGGCCAGGCCGACGCCCATCTGCTTGAACTCCAGCGACCCGAGCGAGGCGAAGATGCCGAACACCGCGACCATCACGATCGCCGCGCTCGTCACCACGCCCGCCGTCTTGTGGATGCCCTGCGACACGGCCTTCTGGGTGCTGAGCCCCTGCTCGTGGCCCTCACGGATCCGGCTGAGGATGAACACGTGGTAGTCCATCGACAGGCCGAACAGGATCACGAACAGGAACATGGGCAGCCATGAGGTGATCGCGCCGGTGCTGTGGAAGTCCAGCAGCGACTCCCCGATCCCGTGCTGGAACACGAGGACCAGGACGCCGTAGCTGGCGGCCACCGACAGCAGGTTCAGCACGATCGCCGTCAGGGCGATGGTGAGCGAGCGGAACGTCACCAGCAGGAGCGCGAACGCCATCAGGAGCACGAACCCCACGACGAGCGGCAGGTGCGCCTTCGTCGCGTCGTTGTAGTCCTTGGACTCCGCGGCCATGCCCGCCACGTCCACGTCGGCTCCCCAGACGCGGCCGATCGTCTCCGGCACGACCGTCCCGCGCAGCGTGTGCAGCGCCTTCAGGGACGTGTCGTCGGTGCCGTTGCCCGCGAGCGGGACGGACACCACCGCCACACGGCGGTCCGGGCTGACCGACGTGTCCACCGGGCCGCCCATCCGCGGGTCGGCCAGGGCACGCTGCTTGAGCTGCGTGATCGCGCCGGCCACCGGGGCGGCCGTCACGTCGGGCGCGGTGACGACGACTTGCGCGGGGGTCAGCCCGCCCGGGAACGCCGCCTGGATGCGGTTCAGCGTCTTGGTCTCCGGCAGGTTCTGCGGGAGGCCCTGCACGCCGGTCGTGGCGGTGTGCATCCCGATGAACGGGACGGCCAGCGCGACGAGCACACCGCCGGCGGCGATCGTCGCCGTCCACGGGTGCCGGGTCACGCCGCCGAGCACGACGCCCCAGATCCGGGACTCCTTGCCCGCCTCGCGGCGCTTGGCCAGGAAGGGCACGCGGCCCTTCATGACGCGGTCGCCCAGGAGCGACAGCAGCGCGGGGAGCACCGTCAGCGAGCCGAGCACGGCCACGGCGACGACGAGGATCGTGCCGGTGGCAAACGACGTGAACGTCGGGTCGCCGGCGAAGTACATCCCCGCCATCGACACCATCACGGTCAGGCCGGAGATGAGCACCGACCGCCCCGAGGTGGCGGCGGCGGCCTCCACCGCGGCCTGCTTGTCGCGACCCGCGGCGCGCTCCTCCCGCTCGCGGCGCATGTAGAACAGCGAGTAGTCGACGCCGACGGCCATGCCGACGAGCAGCACGACCTCCGCCACCGCCTGGTCCATCGGGGCGATGTGGCTGGCCACGGCCACCAGGCCGAGGGTCGCCATCACGCCGGTGATGGCCAGGATCACCGGGATGCCCGCGGCGACGAGCGCGCCGAACGCGAACACCAGGATGATCAGCGTGATCGGGATCGAGAGCGTCCGCGCTTTGGCGAAGTCGTCCTCGAACGCCTTGTTGAACGCCTTCTCGGCGCTGGCGTCACCGAACTGGATGATGCTCACGCCCGGGTGCGCCGTGGCGGCGGCCGCGACGGCCGCCTTGATCGGCTCGATCTTGTCGGTCGCCGTGTCCTTCGGGCCGGCGATCGCGAACGTCACGAGCGCCGAGCGGCGGTCCTTGGAGATCGCCGCGGGGTCGCCCCGCGAGCCGACGGGCGAATGTACGTCCTTGACGTCCGCGGTCTTCCGCAGCCGGGATGTGACGTCGGCGATCGCCTCCCTGGCGGCGGGATCGTCGACGGTGCCCCGGGCGGTCTGCACGAGCACCTGCTCGGTGGCGGGTTGCTTGAAGTGGTCGGCGAGGGTCGCCTGGGCGCGGCCGGACTCGCCGGTGCCCCGATGACCATCGTCGATGTTCTGCTGGCCGACGGCCCCGCCGACCGCGACGGCGACGAGGACGAAGGCGACCCATCCGAAGATGGCGGTGTGGCGGTGCCGGGCGCTCCAGCGTCCGGCACGGGCGGCGATGTTGGGGGTGGCGGATGACATCAGTGGCTCCTTGCGATGGGGTGATTCGGACGCCATCGAGAATCCCAACGGCCGGGGCCCCCGCCCATGCGGGTGCCCGGCATCTTGGCGAGGGTCGGCACCCACCTCGGGGTGGGGTTAACCGCACCCACCGCGCCCACCGAGTGGGAGAGACTTGGCGGGTGTCACGCACCGTCCTCATCGCCGACGACCACGCGGGCTTCCGGGCCAGCGCCCGGCGCCTGCTGGAAGCCGACGGCTGGACGGTGGTGGGGGAGGCCCACGACGGGCGCTCGGCCCTGGCCCTGAGCGACGAGCTGGCGCCGCAGCTGCTCCTCCTGGACGTGCAGATGCCCGAGCTCGACGGCTTCGCCGTGGCCGAGCAGGTGACCGCCGCGGCTGGCGCGCCGGCGGTCATCCTCACTTCCAGCCACGACGTGCGGGACTTCGGCGCGCTGGTCGCCTCCAGCGGCGCGCGGGGCTTCATCCCCAAGAGCGAGCTGTCCGGCGCACGGCTGGCGGAGCTGCTGGGATGAGCGAGCGCACGCGCGCACGACGCACCGCGTTCGCGCTGGCCGTCGGCGCGCTGCTGTTCGGCATCGCCGACACCCTGGTCATCGCGGGCAGCCACCACACCACCAGCCGGGGTGCGCAGGCCGCGCTCGTCCTCTTCACCGGCTGGTCGTTCGTCGGCGTCGGCCTGCTCGCCTACCTGCGCCGGCCGGACAACCGGATCGGCCTGCTCATGGTGGCGGCCGGCTACAGCTGGCTGCTGCTGGGCGCGCTCTCCTCCAATGAGCCGTGGGTGTTCGTCGTCGGCGCGACCCTCTCGCCGCTGCCCTACGGGATCGTCTTCCACCTGATGTTGGCCTTCCCCAGCGGCCGGCTGTCGACGCGGCTGGCCCGGGTGCTGACCGCCGCCGTCTACTTCGACGTCACCGTCATGCAGGTCCTCGCCGCGCCGTTCATCGACGTGCAGCGCCCCGAGTACAGCTGCGACGGCTGCCCCGAGAACCCCGTGATGATCGGCTCCGGGAGTGCCGACACGGTGTTCGCCCTGCACGCGGTGCAGACCGTCATCGCGGTCGTGGCCATCGCCGGGTTCGTGGTGATCCTGCGCCGCCGCTGGCAGGAGGCCGGGCCGGCGCTGCGGCGCAGCCTCGTCCCCGTGCTGGCCGTGGGCGGGACCGCCTTCATCCTCGAGGGGCTCAGCCTGCTCGCCGACCTGGCCGGCGCGTCCGGGCCCGGCAACGGGTTGCAGTTGCTGACGATCCTCGCCGTCGCCGCCGTGCCCTACGCCTTCCTGCTCGGCCTGCTGCGCGCGCGGTTCGGCCGGGCCGCCGCGGTCACCGACGTGCTGGAGGGGCTGGAGCAGCCGGCGCCCGCCCTGCGCGAGGTGCTCGCCGACGCCCTGGGCGATCCCACCGTGGAGGTCGCCTACTGGATGGATGACGAGGAGCGCTGGATCGACGAGGCGGGGGAGAGCCTCACCCTTCCCGGGCCCGGCGACCCGGGCCGCGCCGTGGCGCCCGTGGAGCGCCAGGGGGTGCGCATCGGCGCGCTCGTCCACGACGCGCAGCTGCGCGAGGACCCCGAGCTGGTGCCCGGCGTCATCGCCGCCGCGGCGCTGGCGATGGAGAACCAGCGGCTGCAGGCCGAGCTGCGCGCCCGCGTGGCCGAGCTGCGCGCCTCCCGCACCCGGATCGTGGAGGCCGGCCTGGACGAGCGCCGGCGGCTGGAGCGCAACCTGCACGACGGGGCCCAGCAGCGGCTCGTGTCGCTGGCCCTCTCCCTGCGGCTGGCCCAGGAGCGCATCGACCAGGACCCGGCCGCCGCGCGGGCACTGCTGGACGAGGCGGTCGGCGAGCTGGCCGAGGCCACCGAGGAGCTGCGCGAGCTGGCCCGCGGCATCCATCCCGCCGTGCTGACCGACCGCGGCCTGCCCATCGCGCTGCAGGCACTCGCCACCCGCGCCCCGCTCCCGGTGGAGGTCGACGCCGCCGCCTGCGGGCGCCTGACCCCGCCGGTTGAGTCGGCCACCTACTTCGTCGTCGCCGAGGCCCTCACCAACGTCGCGAGGTACGCGCAGGCATCCCATGCACGGGTGTCGGTGAGTCGCGAGAATGGGAGCGTGCGCGTGGAGATCGCCGACGACGGCGTGGGCGGGGCCGACCCGGCGGCCGGCTCCGGGCTGCGCGGCCTGGCCGACCGCGTGGCGGCGCTCGACGGGCGCCTGCTCATCGACAGCCCCGCCGGGGCCGGCACCACCGTGATCGCGAGGATCCCGTGCGGGTCGTGATCGGCGAGGACTCCGTCCTCATGCGCGAGGGGATCGTGCGGCTCCTGCTGGAGCGCGACTTCGACGTCGTCGGCCAGGCCGGTGACCACGACGACCTGCTGCGCAAGGCGCGGGCCCACAAGCCCGACGTGGTCATCACCGACATCCGCATGCCCCCGACCCAGACCGACGAGGGGCTGCGCGCCGCCCACACCATCCGCGCGGAGCTGCCCGGCACCGGCGTGCTCGTCCTGTCGCAGTACGTGGAGGAGGGCTACGCGCTGGAGCTGCTGTCCGACAGCGCCGAGGGCGTCGGCTACCTGCTCAAGGACCGCGTCTCGGACCTGGACCGCTTCTGCGACTCGGTGCGCCGCGTCGGGGAGGGCGGCTCGGCGCTGGACCCCGAGGTCGTCTCCCAGCTCATCGGCCGCCGCCGGCGCGACGACCCGCTGCAGGACCTGTCGGGCCGCGAGCGCGAGGTGCTGGCCCTCATGGCCGAGGGCCGCTCCAACCTGGCCATCGCCGGCGAGCTGGTCGTCACCGACCGCGCCGTGGAGAAGCACGTCACCAGCATCTTCAGCAAGCTCGACCTGCCCCCGGCCCCGCAGGACCACCGTCGCGTGCTGGCCGTACTGGCGTACCTGCAGGCGTGAGCGCTGCGGCCCTTCCGGGCAGGACCACGGGCTACCACGGATTGCGCACCCGGTCCCCAACCGCGAACCTGCAGGAGTGTCCGAACCGGTCATCCAGACCCGAGCGCTGACCAAGCGCTACGGCTCCTCCCGCGG
>CAZXNX010000187.1:0-5324 GCA_964642225.1 uncultured Solirubrobacteraceae bacterium
GCGCTGGGCAACCGCCCCGACCCGCAGCTGGGCTCCAACGGCGTCGGCCTGGGCTCCGAGGCCACCCAGAGCAAGGGCGGCATGGTGCTGGGCAACCCGCACTTCCCGTGGCGCGGCACCGAGCGCTTCTACGAGCAGCACCTGACCATCCCCGGCAAGATCGACGTGACCGGCGCGGCCCTCATGGGCGCCCCGGTGGTCAACATCGGCCACAACCGGCACGTGGCGTGGACGCACACCGTGTCCACCGCCCGGCGCTTCGTCATCCACCGGCTCACGCTCGCCCCCGGCGACCCGACGAGCTACGTCGTCGACGGCAAGACGAAGAAGATGACGTCGCGCACCGTGACCGTGCAGGTCAGCGAGAACGGCAAGCTCGTCCCCAAGCAGCACACCTTCTACGCCACCGACCTCGGGCCGGTGGCGACGCTGGCCCAGGCCGGGTACGGGTGGAACACCACCAACGCCTACGCGCTCGGTGACATCAACGCGGCCAACATGCGCCTGCTCAACGTCTGGTACGAGATGGACCAGGCCACGAGCGTCAAGGGCCTGGTCAAAGCCCAGAGCCGCACCCAGGGCGTCCCGTGGGTGACCACCGAGGCGGCCGACGACAAGGGGCAGGCGGTGTTCACCGAGAACAGCGCGATCCCCAACGTGTCGGCGGACAAGATGACGCAGTGCATGACCGGCGCGATCGCGCAGGCCGTCTTCAGCGCCGCCCGCGTGATCACGCTGGACGGGTCGCGCAGCGCCTGCGGGCTGGGGAAGGACCCGGGCGCCGTGGCCCCGGGGATCCTCGCGCCCAAGCACGTGCCGATCGTCTACCGCCGCGACTACGTGGCCAACTCCAACGACTCCTACTGGATGGTCCACCCCACCACCCCGATCACCGGCTACGCGCCGATCATCGGCCCGGTGGAGAACACGCAGGGCCTGCGCACCCGCCTGGGCTACGACATGATCACCAAGCGGATCGCGGGCACCGACGGGTTCGGCCCGGCGAAGTTCTCGATCCCCACGCTGGAGTCGATGTGGGAGAGCGACCGCTCCTACGCCGCCGACCTCGTCGCCGGCGACCTCGCCACGGCCTGCCAGGCCAGCCCGAGCGCGAGCGCGTCCAACGGCACGGTGGTGGACCTCACGGCCGCCTGCGCCGCCCTGGCTGCCTACGACCGCACCGGCACGACGACCACGAGCAAGGGTGGCTGGCTGTTCGACGCCTGGTGGTTCGACGCGCCGAGCGGGATCTACTCCGTGCCGTTCGACCCGGCCCACCCGATGACGACGCCCAACACGCTCAACACGAGCAAGCCGGGCGTCCTGTCGGCGCTGGCCGACGCGGTGCTCGAGCTGCAGGCCCAGAACATCCCGCTGGACGCCTCCTACGGGGACGTGCAGCACAGCACGCGGGGCAGCAAGGTCCTGCCGATCGGCGGCTGCGAGACGGGCTGCTACAACGCGATCTCGTCCTCACGCGGCGCCGCCTCCGAGGGCCCGTACGGCGAGGTGTTCTACGGGTCGAGCTTCGTGATGATGGCCGAGATGAAGCCCAGCGGGCCCAAGGCGCAGGCGATCCTCACGTACTCGCAGTCGACCAACCCGCTGTCCCCGCACTTCGGGGATCAGACGGCGCTGTTCTCCAAGGGCCAGTGGCTGCCGATGCGGTTCACCGACAAGGAGATCGCGGCGGACAAGAACCTCAAGACGACCGTCCTCAAGGGGAGATAGGTCCGCCGTGGCCGACAAGAACCTCAAGACGACGGTGTTGAAGGGACGCTAGTCGTCCTGCTTGGCCCGGCTGGGCTGGACGCGCTTCGGCTCACCGGGCTGTTTGGCGAAGTTGGGGGGCCAGGGCGCGTCGCCCAGGCCCTCCTCCTCGTCACGCCGTGACAGCTCCAGGAGCTGGTCGAGCGAGCCGGCGTGGGCGTCGATGTCGGCCATCGGGTCGCCGAGCTTCGCCAGCCGCTCGGGGACGGTGTCCAGGCGCAGGTCCGCCGGCTCCACGTCGGGCACCTCGTCCCAGGTGAGCGGGCAGGAGACGCGGGCGTCGGGCACCGCGCGCACCGAGTACGCGGAGGCGACGGTGCGGTCGCGGGCGTTCTGGTTGTAGTCCAGGAAGACGCCCTCGCGCTCCTCCTTCCACCACTTGGAGGTGGCCCGGCCCGGCATCCGCCGCTCGACCTCACGGGCCACGGCCAGCGCGGCGCGGCGCACCTGGAGGAAGTCGAAGGTGGGCGTGATCCGCACGAACACGTGGATGCCGCGCGAGCCGGAGGTCTTGGGGAAGCCGCGCAGGCCGTGCTCCTCGAGCACGTCACGGACGGCGAGGGCGACCTGGCGCACCTCGTCCCAGGCGATGCCCGGCTCGGGGTCCAGGTCGATGCGCAGCTCGTCGGGGTGGTCCAGGTCGTCGCGGCGCACCGGCCACGGGTTCCAGTCCAGGTTGCCCAGGTTGACGCCCCACACGAGGTGGGCGGCGTCGTTGGGCACCAGTTCCGTCGCGCTGCGGCCCGACGGGAAGGTGACGGTGGCGGTCTGCAGCCAGTCCGGCCGCTTCTCCGGGACCCGCTTCTGGAAGAAGAAGTCGCCGGTGACGCCGTCCTTCCAGCGCTTCAGCACCGTGGGCCGCTCACGCAGCCCGTTCACCGTGGCGTCGGCGCAGGCCAGGTAGTACTCGATGAGGTCGAGCTTGGTGATGTCCCGGGCCGGCCCGCCCGGATTGTCAGCGGGGAAGAAGACCTTGCCGGGACTGGAGATCCGCACCTCGGTGCCGGCGGCGTCGATGAGGGTGTACTCGCGGGCCATCTGCACAGCATGACCGCCCCGGGCGACGGGAATCATCGCCGGCGCGGCGGCACGAGTGGCGCCTGATCGTCGCGATGCGACCAGGAGGCGCCACTCGTGGGGGGTTCCGCGCTCCTAGAGCCCGACGATGACGGACTTGGTCTCGAGGTATGCGTTGAGTACCTCTTCGCCCATCTCGCGGCCCCACCCGCTCTGCTTGTAGCCGCCGAAGGGCAGCTCCGCGCTGAACACGTGGTAGGAGTTGACGTGCACGGTGCCGGCCTTGATCCGCTTGGCCAGCCGGTGCGCGTTGGAGACGTCACGGGTCCACACGCCGGCCGCCAGGCCGTAGTGGGAGTCGTTGGCCTGGGCGGCCAGGTCGTCGACGTCGCTGAACGGCATCGCCGCGATCACCGGGCCGAAGATCTCCTCCCGGACGATCGCGTGGTCGGCCTGCGCGTCGACAAGGACGGTCGGCTGCACGAAGTAGCCGGGGCCGTCGATCGCCGCGCCGCCCGCCGTGGCGCGGCTGCCCTCCGAGGCGCCCGTGGCCAGGTAGCCGGTGACGCGCTCGAACTGCTCCTGGGACACGAGCGGCCCCATATCGGTGTCGGGCTCCAGCCCGTGGCCGACCTTGATCGCGTCGGCCGCCTTGGAGACGCCCTCGACGACCTGGTCGAAGTGGCGGTCGTGGATGTACAGGCGACTGCCGGCGGAGCAGACCTCTCCCTGGTTGAAGAAGATGCCCTGCGCCGCGCCCTCGATGGCGGCCTCCACGTCGGCGTCCTCGAAGATGATGTTCGGGGACTTGCCGCCCAGCTCCAGCGACACGCGCTTGAGGTTGCCGGTCGAGGCGGCGACGATGCTCTTGCCGACCTCGGTGGAGCCGGTGAAGGCGACCTTGTCGACGCCCGGGTGGGCGGCCAGGGCCGCGCCTGCGTCGCCGAAGCCGGTGACGATGTTGACCACGCCCGCCGGGATGCCGGCCTCGAGGATCAGCTCGCCCAGGCGCAGCGCCGACAGCGGCGTCTGCTCGGCCGGCTTGAGCACCACGGTGCAGCCGGTGGCCAGGGCCGGGCCGAGCTTCCACGCGGCCATCAGCAGCGGGAAGTTCCACGGGATGATCTGGCCGACGACGCCGACCGGCTCGCGCAGCGTGTAGGCGTGGAACTCGGCGCCCGGCATGTAGGGGACGGACGGCGAGATCGTGCCGCCGCGCAGCTTCGTCGCCCAGCCCGCCATGTACCAGAAGAGGTCGGCGGCGAGGGGGACGTCGGCGGCGAAGGCGACCGACTTGGGCTTGCCGTTGTCCAGCGCCTCGAGCTCGGCGAGCTCCTCGGCGTTCTCCATGATGAGGTCGCCGACGCGGTGGATCAGGCGGCCGCGCTCGGAGGGGTTGAGCTTGGACCACGGGCCGTCCTCCAGCGCCCGGCGGGCGGCCGCGACGGCGCGGTCGACATCCTCGACGCCGCCCTGGGCGACGTGGACGAGGACCTCGCCGGTGGCGGGGTCGACGGTCTCGAAGGTGGCGCCCGAGGCGGAGGTGACCCACTCGCCGTCGATGAGCAGGGAGCGCGGCCCGGACAGGGAGCGGCGGGCGGATTCGGTGACGGGGACGGCAATGGCCATGGTGGTTCCTCTCGGTCGGCGAGGGTCGCCCCTCGCGCTTCTCTCCTACGGTGCGCCCGACGCTAGGTGGCGTCCCGTTGCAACCACGTTGCAGCCCGCGGACGTTGCACCGACGTTGCAACGGCGCCGAAGTTCCGGTGCCCGGCGCCGGGGTGGCGTATGGTCGCCGGGAGGGTCAATGGCCACCGCATCACGCAACGCCTGGGTCGCCGTGGACTCGGTCTCCGACCGGCTCCAGCAGGCCCGTGCGCTCCGTCGTCTCCACGACGCCTTCCAGGGCGGCCAGGACGTGCTGCGCGGGGTGCGGGCCGTCGTGGCGCATTCGTGGGAGCGCTCGGACGCCGCCGGCATCGACCCGACCCAGCACCGGGCGCCGATCGTGATGGACGAGCGCGAGCTGGAGGACCGGTGGAACACCCATCCGCTCTTTCCCGTGCTCCCGGTGCTGCGCGAGCTGCTCACCGACGCCACCAAGGAGTCGGGGCACATGCTGGTGATCAGCGACGCCCGCGGGGTGCTGCTGTGGATCGAGGGCCACCAGCGCGTGATCGAGGCCACCGAGGACATGCACTTCGTGACCGGCGCGGACTGGAGCGAGGCCGGAGCCGGCACGAACGCGCTGGGCACCGCGATCGCCGTCGACCATCCCGTCCAGATCTTCTCGGCCGAGCACTACAACCGCATCGTGCATCCGTGGCAGTGCTCGGGCGCCCCGATCCATGACCCGGAGACCGGCGAGCTGCTCGGGGTCATCGACCTCACCGGGCACCTCAAGACCGCCCACCCGCACACGCTGTCGCTCGTCTCCGCCGCGGCGGGGATGGCCGAGGTGTACCTGCGCCAGCAGGTGACCCGCCGCGACGAGGAGCTGCGCGAGGCCTACCTGTCCCGCATCGCCGGCACCGCGC
>CAZXNX010000188.1:0-5319 GCA_964642225.1 uncultured Solirubrobacteraceae bacterium
GCGTCGGGCTGGCCCACCGGGCGGCCGTGCTTGTCGTACTCCACGGCCGGCTCCTGGGCCTGGCCGGCGGTCTGCTTCTGGTTGAAGTCGTTCTGGACTTCGTCGATCTTCGTCTGCGCCTGTTCCGCGAGGACCTTCCCCTGTGCGGCGGCCTGTTCGGCCATCTTCTTGGCCTTGTCCATGAAACCCATCTACTGCCCCCGATAGCGTCGCGGTGGTGTCGGTTGTTCCCGAGGGTACCGCGCCGGGCAACGCCCATCTCGTCGTCGAGGTGATGGGCGTGCGCTGGCGCGCGCCCGACGGGGACTTCGGCGTGATCGACGTGGTGGCCGAGGACGGCGGGTCCCACGTCCTCGTCGGGCCGGTCGGGCACCTCACCGAGGGCGAGACGGCGGAGGTCTGGGGCGACGTGCGCCGCCACGCCCGCCACGGCGAGCAGGTGCACGTCACCCGGGTGCGGCTGCGCGAGGCGGTCAGCGAGATCGCCTTGCTCGGCGCGCTGCGGGCCATCAAGCACGTGGGGCTGCAGGGCGCGTCCCATCTCCTCGCCGAGCACGGGACCGACGTCCTGGCGGTGATCGACCGCGACCCGCGGGCCGCGCTGCGCGAGGTGCCGGGCATCGGCCCGGCGCGGATCGGCCCGGCGGTGGAGTCCTGGGAGCAGCAGCGGGCCGGGCGCGCGCTGCGGCTGTTCCTCGACGAGCACGGCGTTCCCGCGAGCGTCGCCGGCCGCGTGCAGCGGGCGTTCGGCACCGGCGCCATCGAGAAGCTGCGCAGCGACCCGTACGCGCTCACGCTGCTGGACGGGATCGGGTTCGCCACGGCGGACGCGCTGGCCCGGGCGCTGGGCACCCCGCCGGACTCCGACGGGCGCCTGGAGGCCGGCCTGCGCCACGCGCTGCACGAGGCCGAGCGCGACGGCCACTGCGTCCTGCCCCGCCCGGAGCTGGAGGCGTGGGCGCACCGCCTGCTGGGCGCTGACGCGAGCGACCGCGTCGACGTGATGGCCGCCCGCGGCGAGCTGGTGATCGACGACGAGGGCGACGGGCCGCCGCTGGTGGCCGATGCGCGGATGGACGCGATCGAGCGGCGGCTGGCCCGCAGCGTGCGCACCCTCATCGATGCGGAGCCGATCGACCTGCTCCCCGAGGAGCCCGAGCGACCGGTCGACGGGCGGTTCGTCCCCAGCGACGACCAGTGGGACGGCGTGATGCAGGTCGTCGCCCACCGCCTGGCGATCCTCACCGGCGGTCCGGGCACCGGCAAGACCGCCACGATGCGCGCGCTCGTCGACCTCCTGCAGGCCCAGGGCCGCCGGGTGCGGCTGTGCGCCCCGACCGGCAAGGCGGCGCGGCGGCTCTCGGAGACCACCGGCGCCGACGCCACCACCATCCACCGGCTGCTGGAGTGGGTCCCCGGCGAGGGGTTCGTGCGCGACGCCGAGGAGCCGATCCCGGGCGCGGACGTCCTCATCGTCGACGAGGCGAGCATGCTCGACGCGCCGCTGGCCGACGCGCTGCTGGGCGCCGTCGGACCATCCACGCACGTCCTGCTCGTCGGCGACATCGACCAGCTCGCGCCGGTCGGCCCCGGCCGGGTGCTGGAGGACCTGCTGGCCTCCGGCGCCGTGCCGGCGGTGCGCCTGACCGAGATCTTCCGCCAGGCCGCCCGCTCGATGATCGTGCGCGCCGCGCACGCCGTCAACGACGGCGAGTACCCGCCGACCGTGGCGGGCCCCGACGACGTGCGCGACTTCTTCGTGGTCGGCCGCGAGCAGGCGCAGGAGACGGTCGACGAGATCGTCGCGCTCGTCACCCGCCGGCTCCCCGAGCACTACGGGCTGGATCCCACCGCCGACGTGCAGGTGCTCGCCCCGATGCACAAGGGGCCGCTGGGGATCGACGCGCTCAACGCCACCCTGCGGGCGGTGCTCAACCCGGACGGCGCCGCGGTGCCCGGCACGCCGCTGCGCGTCGGCGACCGGGTCGTGCAGAGCCGCAACGACTACGAGCACGAGCTGATGAACGGCGAGCGCGGCGTGATCGTCCACCACGACCCCGAGCGGGAGATCGTGCTGCTCGCCACCGACGACGCCCGGCGGCTGACCCTGCCCGTGGCGTCGGCCGACACGCTGCGGCTGGCCTACGCGATGTCGGTGCACAAGTCGCAGGGCTCGCAGGTGCCCGCCGTGGTGGTGCCGCTGTTCACCGGCCACGCGATCATGCTCACCCGCAACCTGCTCTACACGGCGATCACCCGGGCCGAGCGGGTGTGCGTGCTGGCCGGCCAGCCCCGCGCCATCGGCATGGCCCTGCGCAAGCGCGAGTCCCACCGCCGCCACACCCGCCTGGCGCGCCTGGTCTCCCCCTGACGGCGCTCAGGGCTCTCGCGGGCGCTCGTCGTCGCGCTTGAGCGCGTCGGTGAAGCGCCGCGGCACGCGCGGGCCACCGACCGCGTCCGGCTTCTCCCACAGCGTGATGACGATCAGCTCGCTGGCGGAGTCGCCCGGCCGGCACACGAACACGACGCCGCGGTCGACGAGGTCGTCGACGAACAGGGAGCCGCGGGCGGCGGTGGCCCCGGCGGGCGCGTCGGTGCTCACCCGGCCGGCATCGTAGGCCCGCACGACGCGGCCGACGATCTCCCGCTTGACGTCCAGGGCGCCGGTGCGGCTGCCCACCCGCTGGCGGAACCGCTCGGCGGCGTGGTCTGTCACGGCCACGAGGATGCTCATGCGGCCAGCGAGCGCCGGTAGCGGACCTGGGGGCGGCTCCAGCCCGGAAAGAGCCGCGGGCCGGCGTCCAGCTCCCACCCCAGGCGCTCGTAGAAGCCGCGGGCGTGCCCGTTCTCCTCGTAGACCCACACCACGGCGTCGGTGAAGCCGCCGTCGCGCAACGCGTCGAGGGCGGCCCCGTGCAGCTGCCCGCCGAGGCCGGCGCCCTGCGCGGGCGGGTCGACGTACAGCGTGGAGACCTCGCCGTCCCGCGGCCGGTCCTCGTCGCGGGACGGGCCGGACACCACGAACCCGCGGGGCACGTCATCGCCGGTCGCGGCGACGAGGACCTCGTGGCCGATGGATCCCCCGGCCACCGCGGCCCAGTGCGCGGTCAGCTCGTCCTGGTCAAATCGAGTCAGCTCGTCGTAGGGAACGAAGTCCTCGTAGGCGAGCAGGACGGCGCGCCCGTGGATGGCGGCGAGCGTCGCGGCGTCGGCGATGGTCGCCGGGCGCAGCACTACTCCTCCGGGAAGAGGAGGTGTTCCAGCCCGACCGTGAGCCGGTCGGGGAGCCCCGCGACGCGGCGGGTGGCCAGCAGGACGCCGGGCATGAAGGCGACGCGGTCGATCGAGTCGTGGCGGATGGTCAGCGTCTCGCCGAGGCCGCCGAGGATGACCTCCTGGTGGGCGACGAGGCCGGGCAGGCGGACCGAATGGATCGGGACCTCCCCCGCGCCCTCGGCCATCAGCTCGGCGGTGCGGGCGGCGGTGCCGCTCGGCGCGTCGAGCTTGCGGTCGTGGTGCAACTCGATGATCTCCGCCCGGGGCATGTGCAGGGCCGCCTGGGCGGCGAACCGCATCATGAGGACGGCGCCGATGGCGAAGTTCGGGGCGAGGAACACGTTGGCCCGGCCGGGGCCGGCGGGCTCGGTGAGCACGGCCTTCAGCGGGTCCAGCTCGAACCCGGTGGTGCCGATCACGCAGTGCACCCCGGCGGCGACGCAGGCCAGGGCGTTGTCCAGCGCGGTGTCGGGGCGGGTGAAGTCGATGACGACGTCGACGTCGCCCAGGACGTCCGCGAGCGCGACGTCCAGCGCAGGGTCGACCTTGGCCACGAGCTGCAGATCGGGGCCCGCGCCCTCCACGGCACTGACCGTGGTGCGGCCCATACGCCCGTCGGCGCCGGCCACCGCCACCCGCAGGGTGTCGCGCGTCTCGGTCATGCTGCTGCCAGGGCGGGGCTGATCGGCTCGAGCGACCGGCGGAAGAGCGACTCGTCGGCCCCGACGCCCGCGGCGGACAGCCGCTCGGGCGCGAACAGGTCCTGGGCGAGCGCGCGGACGTCGTCGAGGGTGACCGCGTCGATCCGCTCGATGAGCTCGTCGACGGTCAGCAGCGGGACGTCGCCGAGCAGCGAGGAGCCGAGGCGGTTCATGCGGGCGGTGGTGGACTCCAGCGCCAGGACGATGCGGCCCTTGACGTTCTCCTTGGAGCGCGCGAGCTCCTCGGGGGTGGCCGGGTCCTCGTGGAAGCGCCCCAGCTCCTCGGCGACGACCGACATCGCCTTGACCACGTTGTCGGGGCGGGTGCCGAGGTACAGCCCGATCTGGCCGGTCCGCGCGTAGAGCGACTGGAACGAGTAGACCGAGTAGGCCAGCCCGTCGCGCTCGCGCACCGTCTGGAAGAGGCGTGAGGACGACGTGCCGCCCAGGATGTTGTCCATGACGCGCAGCGCGAAGCGCCGGTCGTCGAAGCGGGTGATGCCGGGCGCCCCCAGCGTCAGGTGGTACTGCTCCGTCTCCTTGGTGACGAAGCGGCGGTGCGGCGCGACCGTCGCCGGCTCGTCGAGCACCGGCGCGGGGCTGTCGGGCGCGGTGCCCTCCCGCTCGGCCTCGCGGGCCAGCGCCACGATCGCGTCGTGGTCGACGGATCCCGCGGCGGCGATCACCACGTTGGAGGGCGTGTAGCGGCCGCGGTGGAACGCGGCGAGCCCCTCGGCGCTCGTGGAGGCCACCACGTCGGCGCGGCCGATGACGGCCCGGCCGATGGCGTGGTCGCCGAACACCGCGCCGCCCAGCACGTCGAAGACCTTGTCCTGGGGATCGTCGTCGTACATGGCGATCTCCTCGAGCACGATCTCGCGCTCGGCCTCCAGCAGCGCCGGGTCCATCTTCGGCCGCCACACCATGTCGGCCATGGCGGCGAAGGCGGTCGGCAGGTGCACGTCGAGCATGCGGCTGTGGACCGACGTGCTCTCCTTTCCGGTGCCCGCGTTGAGGTCGGCGCCCATCCCGTCGAAGAGCTGGTCGATCTCCACGGAGGCGAGCCGGTCCGTCCCCCGGAAGAGCATGTGCTCGACCAGGTGCGACAGCCCGGCGTCGTCATCGGACTCCGCCGCGCTGCCGGTCCCGATCCAGAACCCGAGCGCGGCGGACCGGACGGAGGGCATGGCCTCCGTCACGATCCGCACGCCCGAGTCCAGCTCGGTCAGTCGGTGCTCACCGGGCATGGTGAGCGAGGGGTCCTCTAGCGGTCCCCGCCGGAGCGGTGCCGCGGACGGCCGGAGCCGCGATCGCCGCCACCGCGCGGCCCGCGGTCACGGTC
>CAZXNX010000189.1:0-5316 GCA_964642225.1 uncultured Solirubrobacteraceae bacterium
CCCATGATCAGGATGAAGCGCTGGAGGTCGCGGACCGGGTGGTCGTCATGAATAAGGGGCGCATCGAACAGATCGGCACGCCGGAAGGGGTCTACGAACACCCTGCTACCCCATTCGTCTATGACTTTCTGGGCGGCGTGAACCTCTTCCACGGCCGGGTCCATGAAGGCCGGGTCCAGGTCGGAGACCTCGATCTGGCGCTCCGTGAACAGGGTGATATTCCGGACGGGCCGGCGATCGGCTATGTCCGGCCGCACGAAATCGATCTGCACCGCCATCCCGGTGAAGAGGGCGCCATCGAAGCCTTGGTCGGACGGATTCAGCCGGTTGGAGCCGTCGCGCGCCTGGAAATGGTCCGCACTGACAATGGCGAACTGATCGAAGGTGAAGTCAGTCAGGAACAATGGCGGGAACTCGCGCTCAGCACCGGCGAACGCGTCTACGTCAGGCCCAAATCGCTCCGGGTCTTTCCCGAGCCGGTGGAATAGGAACGCAGAGGATCACGTGACAACGACGAACACCCAACGTGCACTGAAGGTCCTCACCGCATCCGATCCGACGGCTCTGGCTCTGTCCATCAGGGCCAGCTGCCTGGTCTTCGAGGATGACAAATCGAAGGCCCTGTTGGAATTGGTGCAGAGGATTGCCCCGAGCCATGCCACCGCGCTCATCATCGGCGAGACCGGCACCGGCAAGGAACTGATCGCCCGGCACATCCATGAGCTGAGCACGCGCCGGACGGGGCCCTTCGTGGCCGTCAACTGCGCCGCCATCAGCGACACGTTGATGGAAAGCGAACTCTTCGGTCACGAGCGCGGCGCCTTCACCGGCGCGGTGACGGCGAAGGCCGGGTGGTTCGAAACCGCCGATGGCGGATCCTTTTTTCTGGATGAAATCGGCGATCTCCCGCTTGGGCTCCAGGCCAAATTGCTCCGGGTGATTCAGGAGCGAGAAGTTGTACGCGTCGGGTCACGCCACCCCATCGCCATCGACGTCCGATTGATCGCCGCGACTAACGTGAAGCTGGAAGAAGCCGTCGCGGCGGGTCGCTTCCGCGAAGATCTGTATTACCGGCTGCACGTGGCCACCGTGAATCTTCCGCCGCTACGGGATCGGCCCGGCGACATTCTCCCGCTGGCGCAGCACTTCGTTTCGATTTACGGATCACGTCTGGGCATTACACAGGCCCGACTGTCACTCGAGGCCGCGAAGCATCTGCTCGCCTATCCATGGCCGGGCAATATCCGCGAACTTGAAAATACGATCCATCACGCGCTGGTGGTCTGTCCGGGCACGGAGGTCAGGCCGGAGGATCTGCGGTTGCCGACGTCCCACGCCCGTGTCCAGGCCGGAACGGCGATGTCCGGCCAGTCGTTGGCCGCGCTCTCCACGGCGTTGCAGCAATTATTCCTGGACGAACGACCCGATCTCTATCAACTGATCGACGACACGATCTTCCGCGCGGCCTACGACTATTGCGATCACAACCAACTTCGGACCGCCCGCCTCCTCGGTATCAGCCGCAACATCGTGCGCGACCGGCTGATCCGGTACGGGCTGCTCGGTTCGCAGAAAGTGGCACCATGAAACAGACACCTCGCTTCGTCATCTTTGCCCACAACGCCACCTACGACACGTTGCACCAGGTCGGGACCTTGGGGCTGACCGCGGCGGCCATGGGCAAGGACGTCACGGTGGTGTTGCTCTTCTGGACGATTCGCAAACTGGCCGAGGAATGGATTGATGACGTCGACTTTAGCCCCGAGCATCAGGCCGCTGCGGAAGAAGTCCGCCGGCTTTTAAAAGAGAAGAAAGTACCGCTGGTCTCCGAGATGTTCCGGGAGGCCCGGGCAGTGGGCGACTTCCGGCTGGTGGCCTGCAGCGCCGGACTCGAATACATGGGTGTGAACGGAGACGCGGTGACGAGGCAAGTGGATGCGGTCTTGGGATTGCCGGCCATCCTGGCACTGACGGCCGGCGCCGAGACCACGTTGTTCATGTAAACGCATGGTGCTGATCGATTGGAGAGAGACGGCTATGGTTGTGGAGATCAATGGAAAAGCTGAAGAGATTCCAGGCTCGGTCGTCCTGGATGCGCTGAAGGCCAAACAGATCGACCCGCAAATGGTCGCTGTGGAATTGAACGATACGCTGATCGAACGCGATCACCTGGGATCCACCCCGTTACAGCCGGGCGACCGCCTGGAGTTTCTGTTCTACATGGGCGGTGGCCGGTGACGGAACGAGTACAACAGAACATCACCCAACTGATCGGCCGGACGCCGCTGGTGCGACTCAACCGGCTCTCACCGGAAGGCGGCGCGACGATCTATGCGAAGGTCGAATCCTCCAACCCCGGCGGCAGCGTCAAGGACCGGATCTGCCTCAACATGATCAATGAGGCGGAACGGAGCGGCCGCCTCAAGCCCGGCACGACCATCGTCGAACCCACGAGCGGAAATACCGGCATCGGGCTCTCCCTCATCGCCGCCGTCCGAGGCTATCCGATGATTCTCGTCATGCCGGAGAGCATGAGCTCGGAACGGGCCAGCCTTCTCGCATCGTACGGTGCGCAGTTGGTGCTGACGCCCGCCTCCGAAGGCATGAAAGGCTCCATTCGGGAAGCCGCACAGATCGTGGCTCAGCATCCGTCCTGCTTCATGCCCGACCAGTTTTCCAACCCGGCGAATCCGGCGGCGCACCGGCTGACCACAGCCGTGGAGATCTGGGAGTCCCTGGACGGACAGTTCGACTCGTTTGTCGCAGGGGTCGGAACCGGCGGCACCATCACCGGATGCGGAGAAGTCTTCAAGGAGCGCAATCCCCACATTCAGATCATTGCGGTTGAACCAAGCGGATCCCCGATTCTCTCAGGCGGCCCCCCAGGTCCGCACAAGATTCAAGGCATCGGAGCGGGCTTCATCCCGCAGGTGTTGAATCAGAAGATCCTCGATCGCGTCATCAGCGTCACCGACAACGAGGCCTACCAGACCGCCAAGCTCCTGGCAAAGAAGGAAGGCCTGCTCGTGGGAATCTCGGCCGGAGCCAACGTGGCCGCCGCCCAGAAGGTGGCCCGGGAACTCGGCCCGGGCACACGCGTGGTGACGATCCTCTGCGATACAGGCGAGCGGTACATCAGCATGGAGAAATATTTCAACATCTAAGTAGACATGCCGTCGACGGGCAGTGCCGGCCTGATGGCAACCAGATGAAAGCCGCACATGAATTTCACCGATGAACAGATCACCAGATACAGCCGCCACATCCTTCTTCCGGAGGTCGGCGGCAAGGGACAGAAGAAGATCGCGCTGGCCCGCATTCTGATCGTCGGGGCGGGTTGCCTCGGCTCACCGGCTGCCCTCTATTTGGCGGCAGCCGGCGTCGGCACCCTCGGATTGATCGACAACGACGTCGTCGACCTCTCGAACCTGCAGCGTCAGGTCATTCACCACACGCCCGACGTGGGTCGGCCCAAAGTCGTTTCGGCGAAGGAGAAAATTCAAGCGCTGAACCCGGACGTCAACGTGGTGTTGCACGAGGAACGGTTCATGGCCGCCAACGCCCTGAATCTGGTTCGCGACTATTCGGTCGTGATCGACGGGGTGGACAATTTCCCGGCGAAATTTCTCATCAATGACGCCTGCTACTTTGCCGAAAAGCCTCTCGTCCACGGCGGGATCCTGCGTTTCGACGGGCGCGTCGCCACCATCATTCCGAAGCAATCGGCCTGTTACCGCTGCGTCTTCAATGGGCCGCCCTCGCCTGGCTTGGTCGCCAGTTGCCAGGAAGCCGGCGTCCTCGGGGTGTTGGCAGGAGTCATCGGCACGATTCAGGCGACAGAAGCGTTGAAATTGATCCTGGGCATCGGGCGCCCCCTGACCGATCGCATGTTGGATTTCGACGCCCGCAATATGCGGTTCCGCGAGATCCCCGTCAAACGGAATCCCCGATGTTCCCTCTGTGGAGCGCATCCGACTGTCACCGAACTGATCGACCACGAACAGGCCACCTGTGAGCTGCGGCCCCCTGTGGCTGCCGCTCACGGAAATGAACCATAACCGGGCGACCGAGCCGCCCCAGACCCATGCCGGATTCTTGGAGGGCACCACATGAGGACGTGAGCCAAGAAAGAGAACCAGTGTCACGAGTGCAGGGCAAGTATCCAACACCTTTGAAAGGACAACACGATGAGTGAACGAGCAACTGTTTCCGAACAACAAAGCCTGAGCGCCAAAGCCGCGCGGAATCTAGCGACTGCCACGGTCACCGTCCCGCAAATGACGGACATCACCCCGCGATGGCTGCACAAACTGCTCCCCTGGGTGGACGTGGACGGCGGCGTCTACCGTCTCAATCGGGTCGCGAAGGCCGTCAAGGGACAAGAGGCTAATGAATTCGGCGAAGCCAAGGTCGATCTCCTCACGGTGGACGGCGGCGAGCCGGAACTGCCGACGACCTTTGTGGATTACGAGCTCAACCCGCGCGAGTATCACCTGAGCACGATCCAGACGGTCGTGCGCACGCATACGCGTGTCACCGATCTGTACAGCAACCGCATCGATCAATTGCGCCAGCAGGTGCGTCTGACGGTGGAAGCGGTCAAGGAGCGGGAAGAATGGGAAATCATCAATCATGCGCAGTTCGGCCTGCTGAAAGAAGTGGCTCCGTCACAGCGCATCACTACACGCAAAGGGACGGTGACGCCGGACGATCTGGACGAACTCTTGAGCCTGGTCTGGAAAAGGCCCGCCTTCTTCCTTGCTCATCCCAAAGCCATCGCCGCGTTCGGACGCGAAGCGACCAGGCGCGGAGTGCCGCCTCCAACGGTGCATCTCTTCGGATCGCCCTTCATCACCTGGCGCGGCATTCCGTTGATCCCGAGCAACAAGCTGGAGATCGATAAGGCGGGGAAAACGAGTATTCTGCTGTTGCGCGTCGGCGAAGCCCAGCAGGGTGTCGTCGGGCTGCAAAAGGCGGGCGTCACCGGTGAACTCGAAACCGGTCTCTCCGTCCGCTACATGGGGACGAACGAACATGGCATCGCCTCCCATCTGGTGACACGCTATTTCTCAGCAGCGGTCTTGACCGAAGATGCCATCGCGCGTCTCGACAACGTCTCGACCAAGTTCTATCACGAGTATGTCTATCCAAAGGCGTAAGACGATGACCACGACGATCAACAACGGAACGACACCCACACAGGACCCGTTCGATACGGCCCTGATCACCAGATTGACCCAGGAGTTCTTTTCGGAGCAGGCCGGCAACAATACGCTGCCGGCCACGGTGCCGGGTCTCCTGCCGGTTGCCCCTACC
>CAZXNX010000190.1:0-5288 GCA_964642225.1 uncultured Solirubrobacteraceae bacterium
AGCTCGACGCCATCGGCTACGGCGTGTTCATCCCCGTGTTCTTCGTGGCCAGCGGACTGCGCTTCGACCTCAATGCCCTCACCCAGAGCACCTCGACGCTCCTGCGCGTGCCGATCTTCCTGGCGGCGCTGCTCCTGGTCCGCGGCGTGCCGGCGATCCTCTACCGCACCTACCTGGGCGGCCGCCGCGAGACGGTGGTGGCCGGGCTGCTGCAGGCCACGTCGCTGCCGTTCATCATCGCCTCCACCGACATCGGGCTGAGCCTGCACCTGCTCACCGCGGCCACCGCCGCCGGCCTGGTGGCCGCCGGGCTGCTGTCGGTGCTGTTCTTCCCCCTCATCGGCCTGACGATCCTCAAGGCCAAGCGGCCGGCGGCCGACCCCGCTCCGGAGCCGGCGCAGGCCTGAGGCGGCGGCGTCAGGCGGCGTCCGCCTTGTCGCGCTCGCCCTTGGCGAAGCGATCGCTCCACATCTTCTGGATCTCCTCCAGCGTCTTGTCCTTCGTCTCCGGCACGTAACGCCAGATCCACAGGAACGACACGAGGCAGAAGAAGGCGAACAGCCAGAACGTGGCGGACTCGCCGATCGAGTCGGTGAGGGTCAGGAAGAACTGGCTGACGAGCCAGGCGCTGAACCAGTTGACGGCGGTCGCGACGGAGACCATGCGCCCGCGCACCTCGCGCGGATAGATCTCGTTGATGACCGTCCACACGACCGGGCCCATGGAGAATGCGAACGAGGCGATGTAGACGACGAGCGCCACCAGCGTCACCGCCCCCGCGTCGCTCGTCCCCTGGCTGGACCCGCCGGCCTGCACGTCGCCGAGGCTGAGGAAGGCGATGCCCACGACGGTGAGGCTCACGCCCATGCCGACGAGGCCGGCCAGCAGCAGGGGCTTGCGGCCGAGGCGGTCCACGAACGCCACCGCGATGAGGGTGGCGAGCACGTTGACGCCGCCGATCGCCCAGGTGGTGGCCGCCGTCTGGCCGGCGATGGTGGTGAACCCGGCGGCGTCGAAGATCTTGTCGGCGTAGTAGATGATCGCGTTGATGCCGGTGATCTGCTGGAACACGGCCAGCCCGACACCGACCGTCAGCGGCGCGCGCCACTTGCGGGAGAACGCCTCCCCCCAGCTCGCCTCGTTGGCGTCCTGCGCCAGGCTCTCCTCCAGCTCGGCGAGGGCCGCGTCCACGTCGTCGCCCTCATCGACCTTGTCGAGCGCGGCGCGGGCGTCATCGCGGCGTCCGGCCTTGAGGTACCAGCGCGGCGTGTCGGGCAACGGCAGGACGGCGACGATGAGGGCGATGCCCACCACGGCCGAGACGCCGAGCATCCAGCGCCAGTCGCTGCTCGCCATGAGCTCGTCGACGAGGTAGGCGACGAAGATGCCGAAGGTGATGCCCAGCTGGTAGGTCGAGACGTACCGCCCGCGCAGCCGCGACGGGGCCATCTCCGCCGCGTAGAGCGGCGCCGCGACCGAGGCCACGCCGACGGCGAAGCCGACAACGAGGCGCCCGATGACGAGCACCGACGTGCCCGGGGCGATCCCCTCCACCAGCGCGCCGACCGCGAACAGGCCGCCCGCGAACAGCAGCGTGGGCCGCCGGCCGATCCGGTCGGCCATCACGCCGGCGACCAGCGCGCCGACGAGCGCGCCGAGGGTCACGAAGCTCGTGATGATCTCGGTGGTCGTCGTGGAGACGTGGAAGCTGTCGTCGATGCCGCGCAGCGCACCCGAGATCACGCCCTGGTCGTAGCCGAAGAGGATGCCGGCGACGGCGATGACCCCGCCGACGAGCCAGAGCCACTTGCTCAGCGGGCGGGACTGCGGCTCCTGCGGGGACTGCACGTCGACGGCCATGACCATTCCTCCTGGTGGACCGACCGACCCTCCCAGCTGGCGCGCCGGAAGTCCACCGGCGGGCCGGCGGGGCCGGGGCGGCTAGAGGCCGGGCTCGGCCTGGATCCGGCCGCTGTGCACCGCCCCGAGGAACGCCTCGTGGTCGCGCTCGTTCTGGTTGGCGTAGCGCGCGGCGAAGCGGGCGATGGCGTGGTCGAACCGGTCGCCGCCGCCCAGGTACGCCCCGATGGCGATCGCGTCACCGGACCGGGCGTGGGAGCGGGCCAGCGTCTGGCCGCACAGCCCGGCGAAGATGTCGAAGGCCGCGGGCAGCATCGTGTCGAAGTCGGCCTTGCCCTTCCAGTCCCACAGCTGCCGCACGTAATAGTCGTGCTGGTGTCCGTCCAGGCCCTCGGTGCGCACCCAGCCGAGGAACACGTCGCTGGCGGCCTGGATCATCCACTGCCCCTCGGCCACGCGGCGCCCCATGTTGGAGTAGCGGCTGCGGCCCACGAACGGCTCCAGGACCGATGGCTCGGCCTCCTTGAGCTGCAGGAAGAGCAGGTCGTCCTCGTCGCGCCCGACCATGAGGACGATCCAGTTGCGCATGCCGACGCTGCCCACCCCCACGACCTTGCGCGCCAGGTGGGCGTAGCTGTAGTGGTCCAGCAGATGCCGGCGGGAGCCGTGCAGCGAGGCGCGGTACTCGGCGACGGCGCCCCGCGCCCAGGTGTCGACGCGCTCGGCGTCCGCCTCGGGGAACAGGTCCTCGATCGGCACGATCAGGGGCGGGTCGGCGACGATGTGCGGCGTGCCGTCGGTGGTGGCACCCAGCTTCTCGAAGGCGCGGGAGCGGTCCTTGCGGCGGGCCTTGTCCAGCGCCTTGCGCACGCGCCTGGTCTGCTTGGCGCTGCTGCGGGCGTCGAAGGCGGCGAGGAAGTCCGTCGCGTCGATCCGCGAATACCAGATGTCGATCTCGCTCATCTCGGCGAAGCGGCGGATGCCCTCGCGGTACTCGCGGGCGGCGGTGCGGGCCAGGTCGCGGCAGTGGTCCTCGGCGAATCCGCGATGGCGGCCGGCGACGACGAGGCTGGCGGCCAGTCGCTTGACGTCCCACTCCCACGGGCCGGGGATGGTCTCGTCGAAGTCGTTGAGGTCGAACAGCAGCGTGCGCTCCGGGGAGGCCAGCCCGCGGAAGTTGCCGCAGTGCGCGTCGCCGCACAGCTGCACGCGCAGGCCGGTCTGCGGACTGCCGTCGAGGTCGCTGGCCATGATGTTGGCCGCGCCGCGCAGGAACGTGAAGGGCGAGACCATCATGCGGCCGTGGCGGATCGGCACGAGCTCGGGCACCCGCGTGGCCGCCTGCTGCTCCAGCAGCGTCACGGGGTCCGGGCGGTCCGGCCGGGGCGCCCAGCGACCGTGGCTGGAGCGGGACGCCTGCGCGCGCGCCGCCCGGCCGTGGGCCCGGCGCTCGGCCACCGACAGGTTCATGGTGTTCATGCGGTCTCCGCGGCAAGCGCCGAGGCCGCCTGAGCGATCGGGGTGTCCCCGGCGATCACGTCGAAGGTCACGCCGATCGTGCCGGGCGCGTCGAGCACCGCGGCGAGCAGCGCCGCGACGTCGTCGCGCGGGATCTCACCGTAGTCCCCGCCGGTGGTGGAGACGGCCACCTGCCCGCCGCCCGGGTCGTCGGTGAGGCGGCCGGGGCGCACGACGGTGTAGTCCAGGCCGCTGGCGCGCACGACCGCGTCGGCGGCGCCCTTGGCCTCGAGGTAGACGCGAAACCCGTCGTCGGCGCTGCGCTCGGGGTGGTCGGCCGCCATCGAGCTGACGATCACGAAGCGGGCGATGCCGGCGCCGCGGGCCGCGTCGACGAGCTTGACCGCCCCGCCGACATCGAGGGTCCACTTGCGGGCGGCGCCGCTGCCGGGGCCGGCGCCGGCCGTGAAGACCACGGCGTCGGCGTCGGCGATCGCCTCCTGCACCGCGGACGGGCCCGCCTCCTCCAGGTCCAGGACGAGCGCCTCGCCCCCGGCGTCCTGCAGGTCGCGGGTGTGCGCGGGGTTGCGCACGATGCCCCGCACGCGGTCGCCGCGCGCCGCGAGGAGGCGTACGAGCCGCAGCCCGATCTGTCCGTGTGCACCCGCGACGACGATGTCCATGGCGGCGACCCTACCGCCCCGCCCCGCGCCGTCAGCCCTGCGGGACGGCGGAGACCTCGAGCTCGAGCTTGACGGTGTCGTCGACGAGCTTGTTGCCCGCGCCCATCGCCTGCTTGAAGCGCATGGAGAAGTCGCGCCGCGAGAGCTTGCCGGTGGCCGTGAGGCGCAGCCGCGGTGCGCCGTCGCCGTCCCCGGCGGGCACGACCTGCGTGGTCAGCACGAGCTCCCGGGTCACGCCCTGCATCGTGAAGTCGCCGGTGACGCGCAGCCCGCCGTCGCGCGCCTCGATCGCCGTGGAGACGAAGGTGATGCGCGGGTGGGCCTCGTCGTCGAAGAAGGCCGAGCGCAGCGCTTCGTCGCGGTGTGCGTCGCCGGTGTCGACCGATGCCACGGCCACGGACCCGGAGGCGGACACGTCCCCGGGGGCCTCCCCCACAGTCACCGTGCCCTCCACGTCGGTGAACGTGCCCCTGACCGTGGCGACGCCCAGGTGCCGGACGGCGAAGCCGACGCGCGAGCCGGCGGGGTCGATCTTCCATGCTCCGGCGGGAAGGACGGGGGTGCGGACGGTGCTCATCGGTGCTCCGAGGGGTCGGGAGGGACCGGGCCACGATGGCACAGGCCCCCGCCCGTCACATCCGTGGAATCTCCCCGTTGCGCCACCGTCCTGCGAGGATCCGGCCGTGGACGTCGCCGGCTACCTGACCGCTTTCGGCCTCTCGACCGCCGCGGGGCTCAACGCCTGGTTCCCGCTGCTGGCCGTCGGCCTGCTGGCGCGGTACACCGGCCTCATCGACCTGCACGGCGAGTGGGCCCAGCTCACCGACACCACGGTCCTCATCGGGCTGGCCGGGGTGAGCGTCGTCGACTTCATCGGGGACAAGATCGCCACCGTGGACCACGTCCTGCACGCGATCGGCACGGTGGTCGCGCCCGTGACCGGCATCGTGTCGGCGCTGGGGGCCACCGACTCCCTCGACGTCTCCCCGGCGGTGGTGACGGTGATCGGCCTGGTGGCGGCCGAGACGACGCACGGCAGCCGCCTGGCGCTGCGCCCGTTCGTCACGGCGGGGACGGCGGGCACGGGCAACCCCATCGTGTCGCTGGTGGAGGACGTCTTCTCCGGGGTGCTCTCGGTGCTGGCGATCGCGGCTCCGATCATCGCGTTCCTCCTGATCATCCTGCTCGCATGGGTGGTGTGGCGCATGTTCCGGCGTATGCGGCGCTGGCGGCGGGAGCGGCGCGGCAGCGGCCGGCCACCCCCAGCACCGGCGTAGCGACCGGCCC
>CAZXNX010000191.1:0-5281 GCA_964642225.1 uncultured Solirubrobacteraceae bacterium
GCTGTACGAGGAGCGCACCCCGCTCTACGAGTCGCTGGCCGACGCGTTCATCACCGACACCTCCCGTAACGTCATCCGCGCCGCACTCGGGCCGCTGCGCGCGCTGACTCCGGGTACGCGCCTGCTGTGGGCGCACGCCGCCTCCGGCGACTACCCGGTGTACATCGGGCCCGGGGCGTGGCCGGCCCTGACGGGCCGCACGCTGGTGGTGAGCGACGAGCAGGTGTACGCGCTGTACCGCGACCGGCTCGGGGAGCACGAGTCGCTCGTCTTCCCGCCCGGGGAGGAGAGCAAGACCCTGCAGACCGCCGAGCGGATCTGGACGACGATGGCGCGCGACGGCTTCACCCGCTCGGACACCGTCCTGGGGCTCGGCGGCGGCGTCGTCGGCGACATCGCCGGGTTCGTGGCCGCCACCTACCAGCGCGGGATGGACGTCGTGCACGTCCCGACCACCATCGTCGCGCAGGTCGACTCCTCCTACGGCGGCAAGACGGGCGTGGACCTGCCCGCCGCCAAGAACTACGTCGGCGCCTACCACCAGCCCCGCGCGGTGCACGTCGACCCCGAGGTCCTGGGGACCCTGCCCGAGGGCGAGCGCGCCGCCGGCTACGCGGAGGTCGTCAAGACGGCCCTCATCGCGGGCGGCGACCTGTGGGCGCGGGTGTCGGCCGGGGCTCCCGTCGACGCGCAGGTCGTCCTGGCCTGCGCCCGCCTGAAACTGTCCGTGGTCGCCCAGGACGAGCGCGACGGCGGCCGGCGCCAGGTGCTCAACCTCGGCCACACCGTCGGCCACGCGCTGGAGACCGTCACCGAGTACCGCCGCTTCCGCCACGGCGAGGCGGTGGCCATCGGCCTGCTCGCCGCGCTGCGCCTCTCCGGCCGCGACGACCTGCGCGCGCAGACCGCCGCGCTGCTGGAGGCGGCCGGGCTGCCCACCACCGTCGACGGGGTCGACCCCGAGGCCGTGGTGGCGGCGACCCACCGTGACAAGAAGCGGCTCGGCGCCGAGGTGCCATTCGTCCTGTGCGCGGCCCCGGGTGACGTGACGCCCGGGCACCGCGTCGAACCCGCGGCGCTCGACGCCGCCGTCCGAGAGGTCATCAGACCGTGATCCTGCGCAACCGCGTCGAGGTGCTCCACGGGGTCAACCTCGACCAGCTGGGCCGCCGCGACCCGGCGCACTACGGCAGCCTCACGCTGCCCGAGCTGGAGATGCACATCGGCGAGTGGGCGGGCGCCCTGGGCCTGGCCGTCTCGTTCTTCCAGACCAACTCGGAGTCCGAGTTCGTCGAGCGGCTGCACCGCGGCCGCGAGGTGGCGGACGGGCTGATCATCAACGCCGGCGCGTGGACCCACTACGCCTGGTCGCTGCACGACGCGCTGGAGATCGCCGCCGTCCCCTCGGTCGAGGTGCACCTCAGCGACGTGGCCAACCGCGAGGAGTGGCGGCGCACCTCGGTGATCGCCGACGTCTGCATCGGGACGGTGAGCGGCAAGGGCCCCGACGGCTACCGCGAGGCCCTGGCGCTGCTGGCCGACCACCTCGGCCGGGAAGAGGGCGAGCAGTGAGCGACCCGGCCCGCGCGGCCGGCGTGGCGGCCGCCCTCGCCGAGCGCGGCTGCGACGCCCTGCTCGTGACCGGCCTGGTCAACGTGCGCTGGCTCACCGGCTTCACCGGCTCCAACGCGATGGCGCTGGTCGGCACCCCGGACGCCGACGGCGCCCGCCTGTTCGCCACCGACTTCCGCTACCTCACCGTGTCCGCGGTACAGGTGCCGGACGCGTGGGACCGCATCATCCACCAGGATCTGACGGAGGCCCTCGTCGACCGGCTCGGCCCGGGCGTGCGCCGGCTCGGCTTCGACGACGCCCAGATGAGCGTCCGCGACCACCGCCGCCTCACCGAGCTGTGCGGGCAGGACATCGAGCTCGTCCCCGCCGGCGGGCTGGTGGAGGACCTGCGCGCCGTCAAGGACCGCCACGAGCTGGAGCGCATCGCCGCCGCCGCGCTGCTGGCCGATGCCGCGCTCACCGAGGTGCTCGAGCGGGGCATCGTCGGGCGCACCGAGGTCGAGGTGGCGCTGGAGCTGGAGGTGGCGATGCGCCGCCTGGGCGCCGAGGGCATCTCCTTCCCGCCGATCGTGGCGGCCGGCGCGCACGGCGCGCTGCCGCACGCCGAGCCGCGCGACGTGCCGATCCCGCCCGACACCCTCGTGGTGATCGACTGGGGAGCACAGCTGGACGGCTACGCCTCCGACTGCACCCGCACCTTCGCCACCGGCCCGCTGTCGGACCACGACGCCTCCATCTACGCGCTCGTGCTGGAGGCCCAGGAGGCCTCGCTGGCCGCGGTGCGGGCCGGGCACCTGGGCCGCGAGGTCGACGCGGTCGCCCGCGACATCATCACCGCCGCCGGGCACGGCGACCACTTCGGCCACGGCCTCGGCCACGGGGTGGGCCTGGAGGTCCACGAGGGGCCGCGGCTCTCCCGCCTGGGCGAGACGGCGCTGGCGCCGTCGATGGTCGTGACGGTGGAGCCCGGCGTCTACGTGCCAGGGGTCGCCGGGGTGCGGATCGAGGACCTCGTCGTGGTGACCGACGACGAGCCGCAGGTCCTCAGCTCGCTGCCCAAGTCGCTGCGCCTCGTGCACTGAGCCGCCGCGGCGGGGGCCGGGCCACCTGTCAGACTCCTGCGGGGTGAGCGACGACCTGCGCATCCTCATCGTCGGCTCGCTGCTGGCGGTGGGTCTGCTCGCCTCCTTCGTCGCCGGACGGGTGCGGGTGCCCGCACTGGTGCTCTTCCTGGGCATCGGGATGGCGCTGGGGACCGACGTCCTGGGCCTCATCGACTTCTCCAACTACGAGCTGGCGCGGACGATCGGCACCGTCGGGCTGGCCCTGATCCTCTTCGAGGGCGGCCTCAGCGCCGGCTTCAAGGAGCTGCGTCCGGTGCTGCGCCCGGCCTCGGCGCTGGCGCTCGTCGGCACCCTGGTCACCGCGGTCCTCACCGGCCTCATGGCGATGGTCGTGTTCGACCTCTCGTTGCTGGAGGGGTTGCTCATCGGCGCCGTCCTGTCCTCCACGGACGGCGCGGCGATCTTCGCCCTGCTGCGAAACTCCACGCTCAAGCGCCGCCTGGCCCGTACGCTGGAGGCCGAGTCGGGCCTCAACGACCCGGTTGCGGTGCTGCTCGTCATCGGCTTCATCGCCTGGTTGACCGAGCCGACTTACGGGGCGGCCGACATGGTCGTCCTGCTGGTGCGGCAGATCGGGATCGGCCTGGCCGCCGGCCTGGCCGTCGGCTTCGGCGCCGCGTGGCTGGGGCCGCGGCTGCGCCTGACCTCCGACGGGCTGTACCCCGTGTTCTCGCTGGCCACCGCCGCGCTGGCCTTCGGCCTCGCCGGATCGCTGCACGGGTCGGGGTTCCTCGCCGTCTACCTCGCCGGCCTTGCGCTGGCCGACAGCCGCATGGGCGGCAAGCGGGCGCTGGTCGCCTTCCACGAGGGCCTCGGCTGGGTCGCCCAGCTCGCGCTGTTCTTCGTCCTGGGCCTGCTCGTCTTCCCGTCCCAGCTCCTGGACGTCGCGCTCAAGGGCACCATCCTGGCCCTCTTCCTCGCCGTGATCGCCCGGCCGATCGCGGTGTTCGTGGCGACGCTCCCATTCCGCTTCAGCGTCCGGGAGAACCTCGTGCTCGGCTGGGCGGGCCTGCGCGGGGCGGTGCCCGTCGTGCTGGCCACCTTCCCGGTGACCGAAGGGGTGGAGGGGGCACGCGACATCTTCAACATCGTCTTCTTCGCCGTCCTGCTCTCGACGATCCTGCAGGGCACCACCTTCGAGGCGTTCGCCAAGCGCCTGGGCCTGACCACCACCGAGCCCGCGCTCCCGCCGCCGATCATGGAGGCCGGCAACATCCGGCGGCTGGGGGCCGACATCGTCGAGTTCCTCGTGCGTCCCGGCGACGCCGCCGACGGCGTGCGGATCCGCGAGCTGGGCCTGCCGCGCGAGGCGCTCGTCAACCTCATCGTGCGCAACGAGGAGGCGCTCGCCCCCCGCGGCGCCATGACCGTCCACGGCGGGGACCGGCTCTACGTCCTGGCCCGCCGCGACGGCGTCACCGACTGGGAGGCCATCACCGAGACCTGGCGCGACGGGCCGCTCGGCGACGCCCAGCGCCCGGAACGCCCGCCCCTGCGCGGGCACGGCTCCGTGTTCTCGGTGTGGTCCTGGAGCGCCGAGCGCGACGGCGATCCCGCCCAGCCCGCCGAGATCCGCGGCCACGCGGTCATCCATCAGCTGCGCGAGCGCCGCGATGTGCCCGGCGGCCTGTTCTGGCTCGACGACGGCCGCTACACGGTGACCGGCCCGGTCGCGGCGATCGGCGGGCGCAGCGACCTGGCCTCCTGGGCGCGCCGGCGGATCGGCTCGACCAGCGGCGACGAGCGCGAGTGGCTGCGCGGCGTCATCGGCGCGCTGGCCACCGAGGAGGGCAACTAGCCGGTCGCCTCAGGTGCCGAGCAGGGTGTCCAGCGTCACGAGGTCGTAGCCCCGGTCGCGCAGCGCGGGGATGATCTGCGCCATCGCCTCGGCCGTCTTGGGCGCATTGGGCGCGCCGACGCAGTGGGCGATGACGATCGAGCCCGGCCGCACCTGGGAGAGGACCTGGTCGACGATCGCCTGGGTGTTCGGGTTGGCGGGGTCGCCGGACACGACGTCCCACTCCAGCGGCACCTGCCCGCGCCGGGCCACGAGGCGCTGGTCCTCCTTCGCGTGGCAGCCGCCGGGCCAGCGGAAGTAGCGCGTCTGCACCCCCGCCACGCGCCGCACGGCGGAGATCGTGCGGTCGACCTCCTCCTTCTTGCCGGCGGCGGTGTCGACGGAGGGCAGGCCGTAGCAGTCGCGGGTCCAGGCGCGGTGGTCGAACGAGTGGTTCTCGAGCTGGAACAGCTGCGGCTCGCGGGCCAGCCCGCGCACGAACGACCGGTAGTGCTCGGTCCACATGCCGGTGAGGAAGATCGTCGACGGGGTGCGGGTGCGGCGCAGCAGGTCGAACAGCGCGTGGTCGATCCAGGTGCGCTGGCTGCCGTCCTTGAGTGCCGCCAGCATCTCCACCGTCATGTCGGCGTCGAAGGTCAGCGCCACCCGCTTGCGACCGCGCGGGCCGTGGGTGACGAGCCGGGGGGAGACGGGCTCCAGCGGCGGGTCGGCGGCCGGCGCCGGGGTGGCGGCCGTCTGGGCGCTCGCGGCCGCCGGGAACGTGGTGGGCCCCGCGGTGGTGGCC
>CAZXNX010000192.1:0-5271 GCA_964642225.1 uncultured Solirubrobacteraceae bacterium
GGCCGGCCTTGATGGCGGCGGTCTTGGCGATGTCGGCGCCCTGGTCGCCGACCGGCGAGACGCAGCCGAGGACGACGTCGTCGATCGTGTTGGGGTCCAGGTCCGCGTTGCGGGCCATCATCTCGTGCATGAGGCCGACCACGAGGTCGACGGGCTTGGTCGCGTGCAGCGACCCGTTGCTCTTGCCCTTGCCGCGTGGCGTGCGGATGGCGTCGAAGACCAATGCGTCAGTGCTCATCTGGATGCTCCGTTTTCGGGTTCTGTCCGGCGTGGACGGCGGCCGTGGGGGCCGTGCGGTGGCGCACTCTGGGTCAAACGTACGTTGCCGTTCAACAGACCCCACAAAGAAGAATAGACTGGCACACCCGCGGAAGGCGTCCCGCGCGGGGCCCCGCGCGGCTCAGGCGGCCGTTGGAACGACGGCCTGGCGCAGCACCGAGGCCCCTGCCAGCGCCGCCTGATCGCCCTGCGCGACCGCCTGCTCCAGCCCCTCGGGAGACAGCCGGGCGCCGTCGTAGACCACCACGACGGCCTCGTCGCCCTCGGCCAGGTAGGTCGTCTCGCCGAAGGGGGTGTAGCGCGTGGCGCCGATGCCCACCAGGACGACGCCCGGGCGCCCGGCGGCCGCCAGCAGCGCCCCCATGTCCTCCAGCGGCGTGCCGGGCGCGTCGGTCTGATGACGCAGGCGGTCGGCCATCCAGTCCAGGAGCTGCGCGCCGTAGTAGGAGTAGCCGGGCAGCGGGCTGTCGACCCCGTAGGCGTGCAGGACGCCGTCGCGCCGCAGGAAGCTGGCGAGGCGCAGCGTGGCGGTCGGCCCGGCCGGGTCGAGGTCGGCGGCCGGGAAGAACCGCGGGGCCACACCCTTGGAGCCGGCGCCCCAGTTCTTCTTCTCGCTGATCTTGGCGGCGCCCGGGCGGCGGATCGAGCAGTCGTTGAAGGCGCCCAGTGCCCGGGGCGCCAGCACGTGCACCGCCCCGTCCGCGTCGTAGTCCACCCCGCACAGCAGGCCGACCTCGGGCTCGAGCTGCAGGTCCGCCTCCCCCGGGCGCTCGATCACGTCGTGGGAGAGCGGGAACGCCCCCAGGAAGGTGGGCGAGCCGGGCGCGTAGAACGGGAACAGCCCCTTGGGCGCCTCGCCCTCGGTGGCCACGTTCACGAAGTCCGCCGCCTCCCCCGCCTGCTGCAGGTGCCCGGCGAAGTTTCCCGCCACGCCGAACCCGAACGCGTCGCGCAGGTCGCCGAGCGCGACGTCGACGGTGGCGGCGGGGCGGGTGGGGTCGTCCATCCGGCGAGCCTATCGACGGGGCGAGCACGGCGAACCTGGCGCCTGCCCGCTCGACGGCCCGTCATAGGGCAGACTGGACCGATGACCATCGCCCGCCTGACCGCCGAGGATTCCGCCGATCTCGGGCACGCCGCCCGGGTGGAGGCGCCGCGCTCGGCGCACGGGGACTGGCAGCCCGCCGCCGACCGCCGCGATCCCGTGGCGATCCTCCTGGACCAGGGCCCGGCCCGGGTGCAGGAGCTGCTGCCCATCCGGTACGGGCGCATGCTCGCCTCGCCCTTCACCTTCTTCCGTGGCGCCGCGGCGGTGATGGCCGCCGACCTCGCGCCGACGCCGCGGACCGGTCTGGTGGTGCAGACCTGCGGCGACGCCCACATCTCCAACTTCGGCGGCTTCGCGGCCCCGGACCGCACGCTCGTCTTCGACCTCAACGACTTCGACGAGACGCTGCCTGGCCCGTGGGAGTGGGACGTCAAGCGGATGGCGGCGAGCATTGAGATCGCCGGGCGCGACCGGCAGTTCAAGCCGGCCGTGCGCCGCACGATGGTCGAGGACGCCGTGCGCGAGTACCGCGAGGCGATGCGGTGCTTCGCCCAGGAGGGGCATCTGGAGGTCTGGTACGAGCGCCTCAACGCCGAGGAGCTGAGCACCCGGTTCGGCGTCACGGCCAGCCCCAAGGAGGACAAGGCGCTGGCCAAGGTGCTGGCCAAGGCCCACAACAAGGACAGCCAGCGCGCGCTGGCCAAGCTCACCGAGAGGGTCGACGGCCAACTGCGGTTCCTCAGCGCGCCGCCCCTCATCGTGCCGATCTCCGAGCTGTTCACCGCGGACGAGGCAGCCGAGCAGAGCGCCGCGATGGGCGACATGCTCGCCAACTACCGCAGCACCCTCTCCGGTGACCGGCGTCACCTGCTGGACCGGTACGAGTTCGTGGACATGGCCCGCAAGGTCGTCGGGGTCGGCAGCGTCGGCACCCGCGCGTGGGTGATCCTCATGGAGGGCGCCGGCGGTGAGGACCCGCTGGTGCTGCAGGCCAAGGAGGCCCAGGCCTCGGTGTTCGAGCCGTACGTCGGCGCCAGCGAGTACGACTCCCACGGCCAGCGGGTCGTCGAGGGCCAGCGCCTCATGCAGGCGGCCAGCGACATCTTCCTGGGCTGGGAGCGCGTCACCGGCTTCGACGGCGTGGGCCGCGACTTCTACCTGCGCCAGCTGTGGGACTGGAAGGCCTCCGCCGACATCTCGGTGATGACCCCCGAGCGGCTGGCCTACTACACGCGGGCCTGCGGCTGGACGCTGGCCCGGGCCCACGCCCGCTCCGGCCAGGGGCACGCGATCGCCGCCTACCTCGGCGGCGGGCGCACGTTCGACAAGGCGATCGGCCAGTTCGCCTGGGACTACGCCCAGCAGAACGAGCTCGACCACCAGGCGCTGTCGGACGCCGTGGCCTCCGGCCGCGTCGAGGCGCAGTCCGGCATCTGACCGACGTCACGCACGGTTGTCCCGCTGAGCGGGAGAACCGTGCGCCACGTCAGGCGAAGCGCACGACCTCGTGCGCGCGGGCGCTGTGGCGCGCGGCCTCGAGGATGCGCAGGACGGTGAGGCTGTCGCGCGGGTCCACGGGCGGCGGGCCGCCACCCCGGACCCAGTCGCGCACGGCGGCGTAGTAGTCGACGTACCGGCCCGCCTCGAGGGGCTGCTCGCGCACGCCCGCCTCGGTGACGAACCGCCCGGCGGACCGCTCGCCGAAGCCCGGGGCCCCGGGCCGCATCCCTGCCTTGAGCTGGTCCTCCTGCGGATCGAGCCCGTCGACGGCGAAGCCGCCGACCAGGCCGCCGAGCGCCAGCCGCGGCCCGTAGAGCGGGGCGATCGCGCTCATCCAGTGGTGGGAGCGCACGCCGTCCGGGTGCTCGAGCGCGACGAACACGTCGTCGTCGGCCTGGGCGCCGGGGCGGCGGCGGCCGACCTCCGCGTAGACGTGGGTGGGCACGCCGAACAGCACCACGGCCTGGTCGACGAGGTGCGCGCCGAGGTCGAGCAGCTGGCCGCCGCCCGCCGCCGCGTCCCCCAGCTCGCGCCAGCCGCCGCCGACCTGCGGGCGGAAGCGCTCGAAGCGCGACTCCATCCGCAGCACGGTCCCGAGCGCCCCCTCGTCGACGAGCCGGCGGGCGGTGAGGAAGTCGCCGTCCCACCGCCGGCTCTGGAAGACCGTGACCCGGCCGCCGGCGGCCACGATGCGCTCGGCCTCCTCGGCGGTGGAGGCGAAGGGCTTGTCCACCACGACCGGGATGTCCCGTTCGATGGCGGCCAGCGCCAGCTCCCCGTGGAACCGGTTGGGCGTGGCGATCACGAAGACGTCGACGTGCTCCCACAGCTCGTCCACCGACGGGACGACACGGGCACCGGGGAAGGCGGCGCGCGCCTTCGCGATGCGGGCCTCGTCGGTGGTGACGATGGCGGCCACCTCGAGGCCGTCGACGGCGTCCACCAGCGGGGCGTGGAACACCTCGCCGGCCAGGCCGTAGCCGGCGATCCCGACGCGCAGGGGTGTGGTCGATCCGGTGTCGGGCATGGCGGCTCCTCTATTCGGTCTGGCGGCCCAGCAGGGCGACGAACCGCTCGATGCGGCGCCGCTCGTCGTCGGGGAGCACCCCGTCGACGTCGACGAGCAGGGTCATCGGGCCCCGCTTGTGGGCCCACTGGCGCACGGGCTCGCTGAAGGCCGGGCCGAGCCACACGAGGGGCAGCGAGCCGGCGTGGGCGATCACCGTCTGGTCCTGCTGCGCCGGGGTCTTCTCGGTGCGCACGATCGGCACGGTGACGAGGTCCAGCGCGTGGGCGACCGCCTCGATCCCGGCCAGGCCCGAGTCGTCGACCAGCAGCGCCAGGTCGCCGTCCCGCAGCATCTCGGCCGCCCAGCCCTCCGGCGCGCCGTCGAGCGCGGCGGGGACACAGACCATGCGGAAGAGCGGATCGGGCATGGGCGCAACCTAGTACACGCGGTCCGTCATCCGGAGTGTTGCCACCCCCCGGGCACGATCCGGATGAGGTGCGTGGAGCGCCACGTCGAAGGGTTCCCGTGGCGGTCTGCGGGGTAGTCCTACGGCACGGGACGACCACCGGGCGCATCGCGCACGTCGGCCCAAGGAACGAGGAACCGTCTTGTTCTTGCCAGACCCGGAATCGCACGGCACCGTCACCGTGCCGCCGATCGCCCGCCGCACGGCACGCGGTGCGATCGCCCTGACCTTCGACGACGGCCCCGACCCCCGGTGGACGCCGCGCGTGCTCGACGCCCTGACGCTGGCCGGCGCCCAGGCCACCTTCTTCGTGATGGCCCCGCGGGCGCTCACCGAGCTGTACGTGGTGGAGCGGATCCTCTCCGACGGCCACCGCATCGAACTGCACTGCCACGACCACGTGCGCCACACCGACCGCACCGAGTACGAGGTGACGCGCGACGCCGAGCACGCGCTCACCGCCCTGGACCTGGTCGGGGTGCGCCCGCGCCTGTGGCGCCCGCCGTGGGGCGTGCACGCGCCCTTCACCCCGCGCGTGGCCGACCGCTTCGGCCTGCGGCTGGTCGGCTGGGACGCCGACACCCACGACTGGCGTGGCGACGACGCCGCGGGGATGGTGCGCGCGATCGCCCCCTCCCTGACCGAGGGGACGGTGGTGCTCGCCCACGACGGCATCGGGCCCGGGGCGACCCGGTCCGGCTGCGCCGAGACGGTGGCGCTGGTGGAGCTGCTCGCCCGCGAGGCGAGCGAGCGCGAGCTGCGGCTCGGCACGCTGGACGCGGCCGGCCGGCCCGCATGAGCGCACTCGCCACCGCCGTCCCGCTGGACGTGCTCCTGGACGGATCGGGCGCCGACGACCCGGTCTTCCCCGAGGCGCTCATCGGCGCGCTGGAGCGCCATGGACACCTGGCCGTCAACGCGCAGCGCGGCGACCGGCCGCCGGCCGCGGACGAGCTCGGCCTCGTGCGC
>CAZXNX010000193.1:0-5259 GCA_964642225.1 uncultured Solirubrobacteraceae bacterium
GCCGTGCCCGGCCTGGACCGCGTGCTCAGCCACGGCGCCCGCCTCGTGTTCCGCCCCAGCCGCGGGCTGGAGCTCAGCGCGCGCGGCAACCCGGCCGCCGCCGACCTGTACCGCCACGCCTTCGCGGACGTCGGCGGCAACGCCAACCTCGCCCGCTCGTGGGCGCGGCACGCCAGGGCGTGGCCGACCGGCGCCCGCCGGGACCTCCTGGACGTCTATCCCCGCATCACCGCGCCGACGCTGCTGCTGTGGGCCGACCGGGACCCGCTGCACCCGCTGCAGGGCGCCCGCGAGGCGCTGGACCTCCTGCCCGACGCGCAGCTGCGCGTGCTGGAGGACACGGGCTACCTCATCGCCTACGACGACCCGGTCGGCACCGCCCGCGAGCTGTTGGCATTCTGTCGATAGTTCCCTCCCTCTTTTCGATCAGGAGCACACCATGGCCAAGAAGCGTCTCTACGGTGGCGAGACCGCCAAGGCGGTCGACAACTTCCCCGTCTCCGGCGAGCGGGTCCCCGCGTCCGTCATCCACTGGATCGCCCGCATCAAGGGCGCCGCCGCCCTGGTGAACGCCGACCTGGGCCTGCTGGACCCCAAGCTCGCCAAGGCCATCAGCGAGGCCGCCGCGGTCGTCGCCGACGGCACGCACGACGACCAGTTCCCGCTCGACATCTTCCAGACCGGGTCGGGCACCTCGTCGAACATGAACACGAACGAGGTCCTCGCCTCGCTCAGCGGCGCGCACCCCAACGACGACGTCAACAAGGGCCAGTCGTCCAACGACGTGTTCCCCAGCGCCGTGCACCTCGCCGCGCTCGACGAGGCGACCAACACGCTGCTGCCCGCCCTGAAGAAGCTGGAGCGGTCCTTCGACAAGAAGGGGCGCGCGTTCAAGGACATCGTCAAGTCCGGCCGCACGCACCTCATGGACGCCGTGCCCGTCACCCTGGGCCAGGAGTTCAACGGCTATGCCACGCAGATCCGCCTGGGCCGCGAGCGCATCGAGGCCGCGCTCGTCCACGTCCGCCAGATCCCGCTCGGCGGCACCGCCACCGGCACCGGGCTCAACACCCACCCGCAGTTCGCCACCAAGGTCCGCCGGATCCTGGCCAAGGAGAACAAGCTCAAGATCGAGGGCCCGGCCGACCCGTTCGAGGCGCAGGCCAACCGCGACTCGCTCGTGGAGCTGTCCGGCGCGCTGAAGGTCGTCGCCGTGTCGCTGACGAAGATCGCCGGCGACCTGGCCCTCATGGGCTCCGGCCCCCGCGCCGGCATCGGGGAGATCTTCCTGCCCGAGCTGCAGAAGGGCTCGTCGATCATGCCCGGCAAGGTCAACCCGGTCATCCCCGAGGTCGTCCTGCAGGTGTCGGCGCAGGTCATCGGCAACGACACCGCCATCACCATCGGCGGCCTGCAGGGGCAGTTCGAGCTGAACGTGCGCATCCCGCTGATCGCGCGCAACCTGCTGCAGTCGATCCACCTGCTGTCGACCACCTCGACGATCTTCGCCGAGAAGTGCGTGGACGGCATCAAGCCCAACCGCGACGGGTGCCTGCGCTCGGCGGAGGCGACGCTCGCCTCGGCCACCGCGCTCAACCCGCACATCGGGTACGACCTGGCCGCCGAGATCGTCAAGGAGGCGGCGTCCACGGGCAAGTCCCTGCGCGAGGTCGCCCTGGCGCGCGGCGTCAAGGAGGAGACCTACGAGGTCGCCATGGACCTGCGCAAGATGGCCGCCGGCTCGGAGGCCTTCGGCAAGTAGCGCCCGTCAGACGGCCTGGGCGAGCAACACGGCGACCACCGCGCCGTGCGCCGTCCAGGCCGCCGTGCGCACCCATGAGGAGCGCACGAGCCGCCCGTGCACGACGGGGTCGAAGCCCGCGCCCAGCTCGGCGTGGCGCGGCACCTGCAGCAGCCCGGTCGACAGCCAGGTGAGGACGGCCAGGGCGAGGCCCACGCCGGCCAGCGCCCGGCTCGTGCCGGCCACCGGCGCCACCACGAGCCACAGCGACGTCGCCAGCTCGACGGCCATCGGCGGCAGCACGACCAGCGTCGTGCGGGAGGAGTGCTGGGCGTGGAAGGCGGTGAACCGCTCCTCGCCGACCTGGGCGAACAGCGGGTAGTGCACCACCTGGACGAACCAGTGCAGCCCCACCATGAACCAGGTCGCGGCCGCGCAGGCCAACAGGACGGTCATGGTGGGTCCTACGGGCGCTCAGTCCTCCAGGATCGCCACCACGCGCGCGGGGCCGGCGCTGGCGCCGACGATCTTCAGGGGGAAGCAGGAGACGGTGAAGCCGGTGGCGGGCAGGGCGGCGAGGTTGAAGAGCCGCTCGATCTGCGAGTAGGCCAGCCCGGCCTGGTGGGCGGCCCAGAAGATCCCCGGCTCGCCCCGCTCGTTGGCCTCCTGCGCCTGCATCCACAGCGGGCGGTCCCAGCCCCAGGCGTCGATGCCCATCACGCGCACGCCGCGGTCGTAGAGCCAGTGGGTGGCCTCGGCGGTCACGCCCGGCCCGTAGGCCATGTAGCCCGGGTCGTCATAGAGCGCGTCGCGGCCGGTGTGGACGAGCACGATGTCCAGCGGCGCCAGCTCGTGGCCGATGCGGTCGAGCTCGGCGGCGATCTCGCTGGAGGTGACGGCGTCGCCGTCGGCCTTGCGGGTCATGTCGAGCTTCACGCCCGGGGCGTGGAACCACTCCAGCGGCAGCTCGTCGATCGTCTGCGAGCGCGCGCCGTCGGCGGTGTGCGAGTTGTAGTGCCACGGCGCGTCCACGTGGGTGGAGCTGTGCGTGCCGAAGTTGGTGAACGTCTCCACCGTCCACCCCTCGCCGTCGCGCAGCAGGTCGGGCGTGACCCCGGTGAGCGCCTCGATGTCCCGCGCGCCCTGCGCGTGATCGGTGTACGTGATGTCGGTCCGCAGCAGGTCCGGCAGCTCGGCCGGGCTCTGGGCGATGGGGGCGGAGAGGTCGACGAAGCGGGGCATGGCGGCGAGCCTATCGCCGGGCCGCCGCCTCGTCCCCGCCGCTGCCGTCACCGGGGACGGGACCCTGCTCGGGCCCGGGGACGCGCCAGGCGCGGCGCGTGCCCATCAGCTCCTCGATCTCGGCGCGACGGTGCGGCGGCGGCACCGCCCAGCCCTCCTCGTAACCGAAGGCGTCGCGCACGGGGATGCTGCGGAAGCCCGCGTCGACGACCTCGAGGTGCTCGGCGGTGACCAGCGCGGGGTGCGGCTCGCCGCAGGCGCGTGACAGGGCGAGCAGCTCGCCGCGCAGCGCCTGCACGTAGCCGGCCAGGCGCACCGACTTGAGCGTCGGGTCCAGGCCGCGTGAGAGCCACGGCGACTGGGTGGCCACGCCGACCGGGCAGTTGCCGGTGTGGCAGCGCTGGGCCTGGATGCAGCCGATCGAGAGCATCGCCTCGCGGCCCACCGAGACCATGTCGCACCCGAGGGCCATCGCGAAGAGCGACGCCTCGGGGAAGCCGAGCTTGCCGGAGCCGACGAACACGACGTCCTCGGTGATCCCGGCGCGGGCGAAGGCGCCGTAGACGCGGGCGAAGCCGAGCTTGAAGGGCAGGGCGACGTGGTCGGTGAAGGTGAGCGGGCCGGCGCCGGTGCCGCCCTCGCCGCCGTCGATGGTGACGAAGTCGACGCCGCGGCCGGTGGCGGCCATCCGCCCGGCCAGGTCGTCCCAGAACGTGTCCTGGCCGACGGCCGACTTGATGCCGACCGGCAGCCCGGTGGCTTCGGCGACCGTCTCCACGAACTCCAGCAGCGAGTCGACGTCGCTGAAGGCGCGATGCCCGGGCGGGCTCACGCAGTCCTGGCCGGGCTCCACGCCGCGGATCTCGGCGATCTCGGGCGTGACCTTGGCGGCCGGGAGCATCCCGCCGAGCCCCGGCTTGGCCCCCTGGGACAGCTTGATCTCGATCGCCCGCACCGGCGCGCCGTCGAGTGTGCGCTGCAGCTGCTCGAGGCTGAAGGAGCCGCCCGGCTCGCGGCAGCCGAAGTAGCCGGTGCCGATCTGGAAGACGAGCTCGCCGCCGTGGCGGTGGTGGCGCGACAGGCCGCCCTCGCCGGTGCTCTGCAGGCAGCCGGCCAGCGACACCCCCTTGTTGAGCGCCTCGATGGCGGGCCCGGAGAGCGCGCCGAAGCTCATCCCCGACACGTTGACCACCGACGCGGGGCGGAAGGCGTGGCGCCGGCCGCGGGCGCCGCCCAGGACCTTGGGGCCCGGGGTGGCGTAGCCCGGGAAGCCGCCCTCGTCGCCGTCGGGCGGCGGGGCGAGCGGGAAGGGCTCGTGCTTGACGATGAGGACGCTCTCGGCCGCCTCCAGCTCGTTGTCGGTGCCGAAGCCGAACGTGTTGGGCTCGCTCTTGGAGGACGCGTAGACCCAGCGGCGCTGGTCGCGGCTGAACGGCCGCTCCTCGTCGTTGCTGGTGACGATGTACTGGCGCAACTCCGGCCCGAACAGCTCCAACGCGAACCGCAGGTGCCCGATGACGGGGAAGTTGCGCAGTACCGCGTGACGGCGCTGCACCAGGTCGTAGACGGTCAGCCCGGCCAGGCCGCCCGCCGCGGCGCCCAGCAGGCGCCGCCCCCGCCGCGACCCCGCCGCGGCCATCGCCCTACGCCTGCCCGACGTTGAGGGCCACGTACTTGGTGCTCAGGTACTCCTGCAGGCCCTCGGGGCCGCCCTCGCGGCCGAAGCCCGACTGCTTGACGCCGCCGAAGGGGGCGCCGGCGTTGGAGACCATGCCCTGGTTGAAGCCGATCATGCCGGTCTCCAGGCCGTCGATGACCTTGAACGCCCGGTTGATGTCCTGGGCGAACACGTAGGCGGCCAGGCCGTACTCGGTGGCGTTGGCGGCGGCGATCGCCTCGTCGTCGGTGGCGAACGTGGTGATCGGGGCGACCGGGCCGAAGATCTCCTCGGTGAGCAGGCGCGAGTCGGGCGCCACGTCGCTCAGCACGGTGGGCGCGTAGAAGTAGCCGCGGTCGCCGGTGGGCGCGCCGCCGGTGACGACCCGCGCGCCGCGGTCGGTGGCGTCGGCCACCAGCTCCTGCACCTTCTCGCGGGAGGGCTCGTCGATGAGCGGGCCGACATTGGTGGACGCCTCCGTCCCCCGGCCGACGACGAGCTTCCCCATCGCCTCGCCCAGCCGCTGCGCGAACGCGTCGGCGACGGACTCGTGCACGAGGAAGCGGTTGGCGGCGGTGCACGCCTCGCCCATGTTGCGCATCTTGGCGATCAGCGCGCC
>CAZXNX010000194.1:0-5241 GCA_964642225.1 uncultured Solirubrobacteraceae bacterium
GGCAGACCACGCGCAGGCCCGCGGCCACCAGGCGGGCGGCGAGCACGCCGCCGGCCGGGCCGGCTCCGACGATCAGCACGTCGGCGGGAGCCCCGTCCGGCATGCCGGCGCCCCTCACGCGACGGTGGGCGCGGAGGCCGCAACCTCGGGATCGAGCGGGAGCACCCACATCGAGGCCTGCGGCCAGCCGATGGTGCAGGTGTCGCCCACGCCGAGCTCCTGGTGGGGATCGCCGATCATCGTGAGCAGCTCGTCGTCGGGGGTCCGCACGACGCAGCTGACGTGGGGGCCCAGGTAGGCGACGTCGACCACGGTCGCCGACACGGTCGCCCAGTCGTCCGGATGCGGGGCGACCCGCACGTCCTCGGGGCGGATGATCGCGCAGATCCGCTGCCCGTCGGCCAGGCCCGGCACCCCCCAGGAGTGCATGCGGCCCAGCCCCTGGAGCTCGACCTCGTAGCCCCCCTCGGGCGCCGCGGCGAGCACGGTGCCCGCGCGCCGGTTGGAGGCGCCGACGAAGTCCGCCACGAACTCGGTGATCGGGCGCTGGTAGACGTCCCGCGGCGTGCCGAGCTGCTCCGTGCGCCCGCCGTTCATGATCGCCACGCGGTCCGACATGGAGAACGCCTCCTCCTGGTCGTGCGTGACGTAGATGAACGTGATGCCGACGTCGGCCTGGATGCGCTTGAGCTGGAGCTGGAGCTGCTTGCGCAGCTTCAAGTCCAGGGCGCCGAGCGGCTCGTCGAGCAGCAGGACCTCCGGGTTGAGCACGAGCGCGCGGGCCAGCGCCACGCGCTGCTGCTGCCCGCCGCTGAGCTGGGCGGGCTTGGCCCGATCGCGGCCCTTGAGGCCCACCAACTCGAGCATCTCCCCCACGCGGGTGGCGATCTCGGCGCGGCGGACCCGGCGCTCCACCAGGCCGAACGCGACGTTGTCGAAGATCGTCATGTGGGGGAACAGGGCGTACTGCTGGAAGACGGTGTTGACCGGCCGCTTGTGCGGGGGCAGCCTGGTGATGTCGCGCCCGTGCACCTCGATCGTGCCCTCGGTCGGCTGGACGAGCCCGGCGATCATGCGCAGCGTCGTGGTCTTGCCGCAGCCGCTCGGCCCGATCATCGAGAAGAACTCGCGGTCGGCGATCTCCACGTCCATCCGCTCGACGGCCGCCACGCCGCCGTAGACCTTGCGCAGGCCCCGGAGGGAGACGGCGGCGCCGGCGCGCCCCGCGGCGGGAGGGGCTCCCGCGTCGGCCGTCGTGTCGGGTTCATCCGTCATTTCGCTGCCTTTCGTCCAAATCCGAGCATGCTGCCCGCGCCGGTGGGCCGGAGCATGGTGATGAGCCCGGCCATCGAGAACGTCACCAGCGTGATCACCATGAGGCCGGCGCCGATGGCGTTGACCTCCGGCGTCACGTGGAGCCGGATCTTGCTGAACACGAGGACGGGAAGCGTCTGGGCCTTCGTCCCCCCGAGGAACTGCGAGGCGATCACGTTGTCGAAGGAGAAGGTGAGCACGAGGAGGCCCGCGACAATCACGGCGGGCATGAGCAGCGGCAGCGTCACCCGGCGGAACACCCGCCAGCGGTTGGCCCCCAGGTCGGCCGCCGCCTCCTCCAGCGACTCGTCCATGGTCGCGAAGCGGGCCTGGATGATGATCGTCGCGTAGGCGGAGTTGAAGACGACATGGGCGAGCACGATCGCCATGACGCCGTACTCGATGTGCAGCTTGTCGAAGAGGATGAAGAGGCCGATGGCGATGACGACCTCGGGCAGCACGATGCGGGAGTAGGTGAGCGCGTCGAACCACACCCGGGAGCGGTGCTGGGCCTTGCGCAGCCACAGCCCGGCGGTGATCGCGATCACCAGCGACAGCGCGGTGGACAGCAGCGCCACCTCAACGCTCGTCCAGAACGCCTCCCGTACTGCCGGGTCGTTGAACGCCTTCTCATACCACTGCCACGTGAAGCCCTCCCACTGCAGGAGCTGGGCGTCCTTGTTCACCGAGTAGACGACGACCAGCACGATCGGCGCGTACAGGCACACCATCACGAAGATCGTGAAGAGCAGGCGGGGCCGCGGGATCCAGCGGGGGACGTTCACGCCGCCGACTCCGCGGTCCGGCCGCTGCGCGAGCGCAGGATCACGAGCACGACCATCACGATGACGGTGAGGACGATAGCCAGCGCCGAGCCGAACGGGTAGTCGCCGATGCCCAGGAACTGGGCGGCGATGACGTTCCCCACCATCAGCGTCTTGCCGCCGCCGAGGATCTGGGGGATCACGTACTCGCCGGTCGCCGGGATGCCGACGAGGACGCAGCCGGCGGCGATGCCGGGCAGCGCCAGCGGCAGGATCACGCGGTGCAGGACGCGGCGCGGCGGGGCTCCGAGGTCGTTGGCGGCGTCGAGCAGGGCCGGATCGATGCGCTCGAGCGCGACGTAGAGCGGCAGGATCATCAGCGGCAGGTACGAGTAGACGATGCCGATGCCCACGCCCAGCGGGGTGAACAGCAGATGGATGTTGCCCTCGACGAGGCCGAGCGTCTTGAGCAGGTCGGCCAGCGGGCCCGAGTCGCCGATCACGTTGAAGAGCCCGTAGGTGCGCACGACGAAGCTCGTCCAGAACGGCACCATCACGGCGAGCAGCAGCACGAGCTGCCAGCGCCCCCTGGCGCGGGCGATCGTGTAGGCGACGGGGAACCCGATCAGCAGACAGGCGACCGTCGCGCCGACCGACAACAGCAGCGACCGGAAGATCGCGTCGAGGTAGATCCCCTCGAAGACCGCCGTGTAGTTGCGCGTCGTCCAGTCGAACTTGATCTCGTAGGTGAGGAAGTCCGTGCTGGCGAACGAGTACACCAGCAGCAGGACGAGCGGCGCCAGGAAGAACAGCGCGGCCCAGGCCACCGCGGGCACGACCAGCAGATGCCGGCCATGCCCGCGGATGCCCCGGGACGACGAGGGCGGGCGATCAGGCGGCGAGGAACTGCTCCCACAGCTTGCCGCGCTTGGCCGTCTGCTCAGCGCCGAGGAAGCCCTCGAACTCGACGCCCTTGAGCGTCTCGGGGTTGTACTTCAGCACCGGGTTGTCGACGATCGCCTTGTCGATGTACGGCTCGGCGGCCGGCACGGTGTACGCCGGTCCGTTCGCGTTGACGAACGACGCGTAGTTCTTCGGGCGCAGATGGAAGTCCATCAGCGCCCAGACGGCCGGAAGGTGCTTGGAGTCCTTGAGGGCCACCCAGCCCTCCAGGTACGCGGCGACGCCCTCGGTGGGCTGCACCCACACGATGTTCTTGTTGCTCTGCTGGGCCAGCGCGATGTCGTAGTCGTAGTCGATCGCGAAGAACGCGTCCCCCTTGATCAGCGCCTTGGAGAAGTCGGTGTCGATGATCGCCTTCAGGTGGGGCTTGAGGTCCAGGAGCGCCTTCTGCATCGCGTCGAGCTCCGCGGCGTTCTTGGTGTTGACCGAGTAGCCGAGCTTCTTGAGCGCCGAGCCCTGGATGTCGGAGTCGTACTTGATCATCGTCGTCTTGCCCGAGTACTTGGCCGCCAGCTCCCACAGCTCCTTCCACGACGTGGGGCGCTCCGGGATGAGGTCCTTGCGGTAGCCGAACCCGGTCCGGCCGAAGTCCGTGGGGATACCGTACGGGAACGCCTTCACGAACTCGGGGCCGACGTTCTTGATGTTCGGCACGGCGGACGCGTTGAACGGCTCCAGCAGCCCGGCGAGGCGGAACTGCTCGGACACGTTGGTGCCGGCGAGGGTGAGGTCGTAGTTGCCCTTGCCCTTGGCCAGCGTGGCGATCTGCTGGGCCGCCCCATCGCCGCTCGCGATGTTCTTGACGGTTGCGCCGGGGTACTCCTTGTGGAAGTCGGCGAACTCCTTGGGGCCGTACCAGTCCTGGTAACCCGAGAGGACGAGGTTGCCCTTCACCTGATCCGGCGGCGTCGGGCCGACCTGGGCCGACGTCGTCGCCGTCTTGGCGGCGGTGCTGCTACCCCCGGAGGAGTCGTCGCCGCACGCCGCCAGCAGCGCCGGCAGCGCCGAGACGGCGAAGAGCCCGCCCGCGCCGCGCGCGACGACCTGCCGCCGTGTCAGATTTGATGAAGCCTTGCCGCTCTCGTCCATCGTCTCACCTCAACTTGCCACATAGCCAACTGGTGTGGGCGGAGTCTTACCGACGCGCCGTCCCGCTGCAACCGACCGCCGGTACATCGGCGTGAAACTTCGCCTGGACCCGTTGGCGACTCACCCTCTCGTCTCGACGAGCTCGATGACGGTCGGCCCGGACGCCGCCAGGGCGTCACGCAGGGCGCCCTCGAGCTCGGCCGCCGAGGTGATCCGCACGCCCAGGACCCCGAATCCCCGCGCGATCGCGGGGAGATCGTGGGTGGTGACGTCGGTGCCCAGGTGCGGGATGTCCGACTCGTCCATCGCGTCACGGATCTCGCCGTAGCCGGAGTTGTCGTAGACGATGATCGGAAGGGCCAGCCCCAGGTCCCGCGCGGTGGCCAGCTCCTGGATCGTGAACATGAAGCCGCCGTCGCCGGCGAGGGCGACCACCGGCCGGTCGGGCGCCGCGAGCTTGGCCCCGATCGCCATCGGCAGCGCGCAGCCCAGGCAGCCGTAGCCGATCGGCATGAGCCAGGAGCGCGGCGCGTGCATGGCCAGGCTGTGGTTGGCCGCGTAGGCGGGCTTGGTCGAGTCGGCGGCGACGATGCGGTCGGCCGGCAGCGCTGCGTCCATCGCGGCCACCGCGTCGGCGAAGTCCGAGACGCTGGGCGGCCACTGGATCGTCTCGCGCACCTCCCGGATCCGCGCCTCGGCGGCCGCCACCCGGGCGGTGTCGGGCTCGGGCTGCCGGGCGGCCAGGGCCGCGTCGAGCGCCGCGAGGGTGGCGACGGCGTCGCCGAGCAGGTGCACGTCGGCGGGGTAGCGGCGGTCGAGCTGGCCCGGGTCGATGTCGGCCCGGATCACGCCGTGCAGCTCCAGCGGGGCGGTCAGGCCCCACAGCTCCAGGTCCGAGAGCTCTGCGCCGGCCAGGAGCACCGCGTCGGCGTCGCGCAGCACGTCGTCCGCGGGGGCAAAGCTCAGGGCGGAGCCCAGGCAGAGCGGGTCGTCATGGTCGATCGCGCCGCGGGCGTTGTTGGTCAGCCCGATCGGCGCGCCGACGCGGCGGGCGACGGCCAGCGCCTGGGCCCCCGCGTCGCGCGCGCCTCCGCCCAGCAGGATCAGGGGG
>CAZXNX010000195.1:0-5241 GCA_964642225.1 uncultured Solirubrobacteraceae bacterium
CTGGTGCGCAGCGCACGGCCGTCGGGGCCGCGGGCGTCGGAGTGCTGGCCCGCGAGCCCCGGGGGGCCGCCGGGCGTGGGCTCGGGCATCGGGGGCGGCTCGATGCCGGCCGCCTTGCGCTCGGCCATCGCCCGCGAGTACTCGGGGTAGCCGCCGTCGTAGGAGCGCAGCCGGTAGTCCTCCACCGACACGGTGCGGCTGCCCACGGCGTCGAGCAGCGCCCGGTCGTGGGAGACGAGCAGCAGCGAGCCGGGGAACCCCTGCAGGGCGTCCTCCAGCGCCTCGCGCGACTCGAGGTCCAGGTGGTTGGTCGGCTCGTCGAGGATGAGGACGTTGGAGCCGGACTGCACGAGGATCGCCAGCGAGACACGCTGGCGCTCGCCGCCGCTGAGGATCTTCAGGTCCTTCTCCACCGTCTCGCCGCTGAAGAGGAACTTGCCCAGCAGCGCGCGGGCCTGACCGGGCGGCAGGCCGGTCTGCTTGACGGTCGCCTCCAGCACCGTGCGGGCGCCGTCCTTCTCCAGCGACTCCGAATGCTGGGAGAGGTAGCCGACCTTGATGTTGTGGCCGCTGCGCAGGCGCCCGCCGTCGAGCGGGCGGTTGCCGGTCAGCGCCTCCAGGAGGGTGGTCTTGCCGGTGCCGTTCGGGCCGACGAGCGACACGTGCTCGCCGCGCTCCAGCCACAGCGTGGCCTGGTCCAGCAGCACCTTGCCGGGCACCTCCAGCCGCGCGTCGTCGAGCTCGAAGATGACGCGGCCGGAGCGCTCCGGCGGCTTGAAGGAGAAGCCCAGCTCGCGGGTGTCGCGCGGGTCGCGCTCGATCCGCTCGATCTTGTTGAGGGCCTTCACGCGCGACTGGGCCTGCTTGGCCTTCGTCGCCTTGGCCCGGAAGCGCTCGACGAAGCGCTCCATGCGCTCGATCTCCGCCTGCTGCTTCTCGATCGCCTTGCCGAGCGCCATCTCGCGGGCGGCCTGCTCCTTGCGCCAGTTGTGCCACGTGCCCTTGAAGAAGCGGGTGCGCCCGGCCTCGACCTCCAGCACGCAGGTGCCGACGGCCTCCAGGAACCAGCGGTCGTGGGCGACGAGGACGATCGCGGCGTCGAGGTCGATGAGCGCCTGCTCGAGCCATTCCAGCGAGGCGATGTCGAGGTGGTTGGTCGGCTCGTCCAGGAGCAGCAGGTCCGGGCGCGAGGCCAGCGCGCGGGCCAGCGAGGCGCGCGTGAGCTGGCCGCCGGAGAAGGTGTCGATCGGGCGGTCCATGTCCCCGTCGACGAAGCCGAGGCCGTGCAGGGCGTTGCTCGCCCCGTCGCGCCAGTGGTAGCCGCCCGCGACCTCGAACCGGGCCTGCACGCCGGCGTAGCGCTCCAGCGCCTTCTCGTCGCCCGCGGCCATCGCGGTCTCCAGGCGCCCCAGCTCGGCCTCCAGCTCGAGCGGCTCCTTCAGCCCCGAGAGCACGTAGTCGCGCAGGGAGACGCCCTTCTCGCGCGGCGGGCGCTGGTCGTGCAGCGCCACCTTGGTGCCCTTGGCGAAGACGAGCTCCCCGCCGTCGATCCCGGTCTCCCCGGACAGCATCCGCAGCAGCGTGGTCTTGCCCGCCCCGTTGCGCCCGGCGATCGTCATGCGATCGCGGCGCTCCAGCTTGAAGCTCACCCCGCGCAGCAGCGGGGAGCCGGAGATGTCCTTGGCGAGGTCGGATGCGATGAGAACGGCCACGCCCCCATGGTACGAGTCACCGGGCCGCGACCCGGATCCGGGCGGCCCCGGGTGTGACCCTGCGCACCGAAGCCGAGCGAACGGTACCGTTCGCTCGACAACCTTCGGTCCACCCAGGAGAGCCCTGCCATGAAGCGCCGCATCCCCCTCGTCGGTCTCCTCGCCCTGCTCGTCGCCGCCCTGTGGGCGCCGATGGCCCAGGGCGCCACCAAGAAGGCGCCGACCGCGCCCGAGAAGACCACGATCCTGAAGGGCTACGCGGCCCCCGGGACCCCCGCCAAGTACAACAAGGTCTACGTGACCAAGTTCGGCTCGGCGAAGGCCAAGCGGGTGCTCGTCCTGGTGCCCGGCACCTCGGGCGGCGCGGGCAACTTCACACTCGTCGCGCGGGAGATCGTCAAGAAGGTGCCCGGCCTGGCGGTGTGGTCCATCGACCGCCGCAGCCAGGCGCTGGAGGACACCTCGGCGTTCAGGAAGCTGCTGGCCGGCAAGGCCACCGAGCAGCAGACGATCGACTACTACCTCGGCAAGGCCATCAACTACGTGACGGGCCAGCCCGTCCCGGCCGACGTCTACCAGCCGATCAAGGACGCCGACGTGCCGTTCGCCCGGGACTGGGGCCTGAAGGTCTCCCTGGAGGACATCCGCATCGTCGTCAAGGCGGCCAAGAAGGGCGGCCACAAGGTCCTGCTCGGCGGCCACTCGCTCGGCGGCTCGACCGTCACCGACTACGCCGTGTGGGACTTCAACGGCCAGGCCGGCTGGAAGGACCTCTCGGGCCTCGTGCTCATCGACGGCGGCACCGGCGGCACCGGCTCGACGCTGCCCGACATCACCAAGATCCAGACGTCGCTCGACGCGATCAAGAACGGCAGCCCGTGGCTGGACCTCCTGAACGTCGGCCTCCCGTGGGCGACCGGCGTGTTCGCCGAGCTCGGCGCCATCCCGGCCCGGCTGAACCCGACAGGCGCCTCGGCCGTCGCCACCATCGCGCTGTTGCCGGCGTCCTTCAAGCCCGGCTTCCCGGTCACCAACCGCGGCCAGCTCGGCTTCGCGTTCGACGAGACGACGTCACCCACGGCGCTGGGCCTCATCCACACCCGGTCCGGCACCCTCGGTACCTCGGACGGCACGAGCCTGGCGGACTGGAAGAACGGCGAGGTCACCCCGATCGAGAACGTGGCGCTCAGCTTCGGGCAGGAGCCGACCAACGGCGCCGAGTGGTACTTCCCCAAGCGGCTGTCGCTGGACACCGGGGCCATGTCGGGCCTGGAGCCCAACGCGGTCACCGAGCTGCTCGGGCTGCGGCCCAAGTACGCCCGTGACGTGAAGCTGCCGGTCTACGCCATCCAGACGTCCCTCTCGCAGGGCCGGCTCAAGGCGTCCACCGCCTCCTTCGTGGCGATGAACAAGAGCAAGCTGACGTTCGTGGACGCGTCCACGACCAACAGCCACCTGGATCCGCTCCTGGCGGCGCCGAAGACGAGCGCCTTCCTCAAGAGCGTCATCCCCTGGCTCAAGAAGAACGGCAAGTAGCCGCCCAGCCGTGGGGCCCGCGTCAGTCGCGCGGGCCCTGCGGCAGGCCGGTGCCCGAGCGCTGGAACGCCTCGAGCCCGTCGTTCTCGTGGGCCACGCGGTCGGCGAGGCCCTCGTAGGTGCGAAAGCGGTCCTTGAGGACCCGCATGCCGGCGGGCGGGCGCTGGGCGACCTCTTCGGCCAGGGCGATCGCCGCCGCCTCGGCCTCCTCTGCGGGCGCCGCGCGGTGCACGAGCCCGATGGCCACGGCCTCGTCCAGGCCCATGACCCGCCCGGTGAAGATGAGCTCCTTGGCGCGGGACAGCCCGACCAGTGGCGTCAGGCGCGCCGGCCCCACCGGGACGCCGAGCTTGGCGCCCGCGAAGGCGAGCTTGAGGTTGTCGCCGCCGACGCGCAGGTCGCAGCCGGCCACGAGCTCCGCCCCCGCGCCCACGACATTGCCCACGCACACCGCCACGGTCGGCGCCGGGAACGCCTCGATCGCGGTGTAGAAGCGGGAGAACGCCTCCATCCGGGACACGCCCTCCTCGTGCGTCAGAGACTCCCCGACGTCGGCCCCGGCGCACAGCGCGCGGGGGTTGGTGGTGGAGAACACGAGCACCCTGAGCGTGTCGTCGGCGGCCAGCTGCGCCAGCACCTCGTCCAGCTCCGTGAGCATGGCCCGGTTCATGGCGTTGCGGACGTCGGGGCGGTCCAGGCGCAGGACCTCGATGCCGTCCGGGAGCCGCTCGCGGCGTAGCGTCGTCATAGCGGGGATGTTCTATAGGATCAGGCGCATGCGTCGCCTTGCTCTGACTCTCAGCTCCGCGCTCGGGCTCCTGCTCGTCACCGCGCCGATCGCTTCGGCCCACGACGGCGGCCAGGGCCTGCTGGGCGAGGTCGACGACCTCGACGTCACCATCGCCGGCTTCATCCTCATCGTCTTCTTCCCGCTCTTCGTGCTCCTGTGCAGCCTGCTGTACCACCACCTCGAGCACCGCAAGGACGAGCGCAAGGCCGCATCGAAGTCGCTGTCCACCACGTGGCACGGCGGCTGGTAGCACCGGCCGGACGGCGCCGCCCGTAGTGGCGAACGCCCTCGTTCTCTACTGGTAGGGTCGCGGCCATGCGCCGCTCGCTGCTGGTGTTCGCCCTCGTCGTGGGCCTGACGAGCGCCGGCGCCGCCTCCGCCGCCGCCCCGCCCCGCCTCACCGACGCGGCGGGCCTGCACGTCACCGCCTCGGCGCAGCTCGACGACCGGCTCCTGGCCGTCAGCGCCACCACCACCGCCCTCAACGGCCCGACGGAGCTGCGCGTCCTGCTGCCGACCGGGTACGCGGCGCACCCCGGGCGGCGCTACCCGGTGCTCTACCTCCTGCACGGCACGAGCGGCGGCGCGGCCGACTGGACCGGCTCCGGCGACGCCGCGGCGGCGACCGCCGGGCGCCCGGTGATCGTCGTGATGCCCGACATCGCGCTGAACAGGGGCGGCGGCGGCTGGTGCACCGACTGGGTCAACGGCGGGGCCTTCGGCGCGCCGAAGTGGGAGACGTTCCACATCGAGCAGCTCATCCCCTGGGTCGACCGCAACCTGCGGACCCTGCCGACCCGCAACGGCCGGGCCATCGCCGGCCTGTCGCAGGGCGGCTTCTGCGCGATGAGCTACGCCGCGCGCCACCCCGACCGCTTCCTGACCGCCGTCTCGTTCTCCGGCGCGCCCGACATCTCCTACGACGCGATCGCCCGCCAGAACTCCACGCCCATCATCAACGTCACCGAGACGGTGCTCGACCACGTCCCCGCCAATTCGGCGTTCGGCCCGCGGGAGACGAACGAGATCAACTGGGCCGCCCACGACCCCGCCACGCTCGCGATCAACCTGCGCCACACCACCATGCGGCTGTACACCGGCGACGGGCAGCCCGGCCCGCTCGACCCGGCCGGAGCCGAGGGCCGCGACCCGATCGAGACGCTCGTCCACGCCAGCACCGAGCTGTTCCACGCGCGCCTGGGC
>CAZXNX010000196.1:0-5230 GCA_964642225.1 uncultured Solirubrobacteraceae bacterium
ATGCACACCCACCCGGAGCCCCCGGCCACGCCCGCATCGCGGGCGCCCGCCTACGGGGCCGGCCGGGTCCCCGCGCCCGACCTCACCGATGTCGGCGGCGTGGCCGTGCCGGCGCCGCCCGCCACGCTGGTCCCCAGCGTCCACGAGGCGGCCACGCACCAGTCCTACGTGGGGCCGGTGACGATCGACGCCGGGCCGTTCACCGACATCGCCTCGCTGAGCGCGTTCGAGCAGGCCATCGCGCGGATCCCGGGCGTGCGGGACGTGTACGTGCGCGGATTCCAGGGCCAGCGGGTGGTCATCGACGTCGAGGTCGGGGTCCCGACGGTGCTCGTCACCGAACTGGCGGCTCTTTCGCCCGAGCCGTTTATCGTCAACGGCGCAGATGCGACCGGCCTCGTCGTCACCATCACCCCCGTGAGTCCCGATGCCTGAATATCAGGACGGTCGCGACGACGATCACTACAGCGCCTTTCAGCTGATCGGCGTCATCGTCATCGCCCTCCTGGGGTTCGCCGCCTTCTTCCTCTCCTTCCTCCTGGCCCCGCTGGCCATCCTGGCCATCTTCTACGTAGGCTTCGCCGCCGCCGACCGCAACCGGCGCGACGGCAACGGGAAGGGCAACGGGAACGGAAACGGCGATGACCACTCAGGCGACAGCATCCCGCACGACTCGCCGCGGGTGCGCGAGCCCACCACCCCCTCGTCGATCCCGGTGACCCGGCCTCCCGGAGCGGCGAGCGAGCCCCGCCCCGTCCCGCCGACCATGGTCACCCCCGGGGCGACACCCCGTTGAGCACCCTGCCCGACGCCCGTCCCGGACCGGTCCACCAGGGCGTTCCGTTCGATCGGCGCGCTACCCTCGTGGCGCCCGCGCCGTCGGTCGTTCCGGCTGCCGTTGCGGACCCACAACGAGGACTTGATACGTGAACGCCCCGACGGCCACCGAACCCAGTCGCCGGTTCGCGCGCCAACTGGCCGCGGACTACGACCTGCCGTTCGTCACGATCGATCCCGCCGGGGCCGATCCCGAGGAGTACCTCGCGGTCAACCCCCTGGCCGCGCGCCTGCTCTCCGAGCAGGTCTGCCGCCATTTCACGATGCTGCCGGTGTCCTACGCCAACGGCCTGGTCACCGTCGCCTGCGCGCACCCGCCCGACGCGGTCGCCCGTGACATCGCCGCGTCCCTGACCGGGCGCGAGGTCTACTTCGTGATCGCCCCGGAGCCCGAGGTCCAGTGGGCCATCGAGGACACCTTCGCGGCGTGGCCCAGCAGCGACCCGGCCCATCCGGCCGACAGCACCTTCGCCGGCCCCGCGCCGGTCACCCACCCCGGGTACCCGACCCGCGTCGGCGACCTGCTGGTGGCCCGCGGCTACGCGACCGACGAGGACGTGGCCTACGCCCTCACCGAGCAGGACCGCACCGGCAGCCGCCTCGGCGACATCCTCGTCAGCCACGGCGTGATCTCCGAGGCAGACCTCGTCGCCGTCCTCGCCGAGCAGTTCCAGCTCCCCGTGGTCGACCTCACCGAGTACGAGCCCGACCCGGCCGCCATGGACCTCATCCCGGAGCCCCTCACGCGCCACCTGCGCGTGGTGCCGCTCGCGGTCGACGAGACCACCCTGTACGTGGCGATGGCCGACGTGCTCGACGACGAGACGGTCGCCGCCCTGCGCGAGCACACGAGCCTGGAGCTGCGCGGGTTCCTGGCCAGCCGCAACGCCATCGACCTCCTGCTGCAGCGCGTGCACGGGGGCGAGTACGTCGCGGTCGCCAAGTCCGAGCTGCTGGCGCGGTTCCCGAACGAAAGCGCCAACCGCGTGGTCACCGGGGCCCAGAAGGCCGTGCTGATCATCCTCCTGCTCATCACCATCGTCTGCCTGGTGCTGTGGCTGAAGACGACCGCCATCGTGATCATGGCGCTCTGCTCCCTGTTCTACCTGACGACCTCGCTCTACAAGTTCTGGCTGACCTACGACGCGCTCGGCCACACCTACGAGATCGACGTCTCCCCCGAGGAACTGGCCGAGCTCGACGAGCGCGACCTGCCGATGTTCACCATCCTCGTGCCGCTCTACCGCGAGGCCGCCGTCATCCCGCGCCTGGTCGGCGGCATCGGCGGCCTGGACTACCCCAAGACGAAGCTCGACGTGCGCCTGCTCTGCGAGGAGGACGACGACGAGACGGTGCCGGCGATCGAGGCCCTCAACCTGCCGCCGCACTTCAAGCTCGTCGTGGTCCCGGACGCCCAGCCCAAGACGAAGCCCAAGGCGTGCAACTACGGCCTCCTGCAGGCCGACGGCGAGTACGTCGTCATCTTCGACGCCGAGGACCGGCCCGATCCCGACCAGCTCAAGAAGGTCGTCGCGGCCTTCCGCAAGTCGGACCCGGCGATCACCTGCATCCAGGCGAAGCTCAACTACTTCAACGCCGACCAGAACATGCTCACCCGGTGGTTCACCACCGAGTACTCCATGTGGTTCGACCTCATGCTCCCGGGCCTGGACGCCCAGGGCGTGGCGATCCCGCTCGGCGGCACGTCCAACCACTTCATCACCGACCGGCTGATCGACCTCGCCGCGTGGGACCCGTTCAACGTGACCGAGGACGCCGACCTGGGGATCCGCCTGCACAAGGCCGGCTTCAAGACGGCGATGATCGACTCGACGACGTACGAGGAAGCCAACTCGGACCTGCAGAACTGGATCAACCAGCGCTCCCGCTGGATCAAGGGCTACATCCAGACGTGGCTCGTCCACATGCGCAACCCGGCCAAGCTCATGGGGCAGCTCGGCTTCAAGAGCTGGATCTCCTTCCAGATGATGCTCGGCGGGACGTTCCTGTTCCTGCTCAACCCGATCTTCTGGGGCCTGACCACGCTGTTCTTCTTCACCCAGTGGGGGTGGATCCAGGAGCTGTTCCCGCCGATCGTCTTCTACCTGGCGGCGTTCCAGCTGGTGATCGGCAACTTCATCTTCATGTACCTGAACGTCGCCGGCTCCGTGCAGCGCGGCTACTTCGGGCTCGCCAAGTGGGCACTGCTCTCCCCCCTGTACTGGGGGCTGATGTCCCTCGCCGCGTGGAAGGGCTTCATCCAGCTCTTCACCAACCCGTTCTACTGGGAGAAGACGGTCCACGGGCTGGACTCCCACGATACGAGCGCTCCCGCTCCCGCACGGCCGGCCCAGCCCGCCCGCGTGGAGACGCCGGCGCAAGAGGCGGCCTAGCCCATGGCCATCTCCATCGAGCGTCAGCGTCCCTACCGGCCGCCGCACTCCGCGGGCACGTCGCTGGACGTCGAGGACCACGGCCCGCGCGTCCGCGCGCCCCGCGCCCTCTACACCGTCGCCATCGTCCTCGTCCTGTGGCTCGCCTACTTCCTGCTGGGCTACCAGACGACGGTCAACGCCCACGTCGTCGTCTTCGAGGCGCTCGACCGCCTCAGCCGCGCGTTCCTGGTGTGGCACAACGACCCGCACAAGCTCGCGGCGATCGGCTTCTCCTACCCGCCGCTGGACACGATGGTCATGCTGCCCTCGGCGATCATCAAGCCGATCGCCACCGGCCTCATCGCGCTGCCCATCACCTCGGCCTTCTTCGCCGCGCTGACGGTCGGGATGCTCGACCGCGTGCTGGTGCGCTGCGACATGCCGCTGCTGCTGCGGGCGCCGCTCGTCGCCGCCTTCGCCGTCAACCCGCTGTGGCTCTTCTACAGCGGCAACGGGATGTCGGAGGCGGTCTACAGCGCCTTCCTGGCCATCGCCCTGTACTTCTTCGTCAGCTGGTACGTGACCACGGAGCCGCGGTTCCTGATCGGCTCCGGCCTGACCATGGCGGTGCTCGTCCTCCTGCGCTACGGCTTCATCGTGTGGGCGTTCCTGCTCTGCGTCCTGATCGGCGTCGCCCTGGCCCGCCGCCACGCGCGGCGCCTGGAGATCGAGGGCTCGGTGATCGCCTTCGCGGCGCCGGTGCTCTACGTGCTGGGCATCTGGATCCTCTTCAACGGCCTGATCGTCGGCGACCCGTTCGGCTGGGTCGGCGCGACGAACACCACCGCCGCGGTCAACTCCTCGGGCGCCACCGAGCTCGTGCAGCTCGACTTCAACGACGTGGCCAAGCGGCTGCTGCAGCTCAACGTGGCGGTGTTCCCGCTGGCGTTCCTCGTCGTGCCGGGGCTCGTGGTCGCCTTCGTCACCCAGCGCAACGACATGGCGCTGTGGCTCGCCAGCTTCATCGTCATCGGCATCGTGATCATGGGCGCCGACGCGATGATCAACGACAGCGAGAGCCTGCTGACGCTGCGCGACTCCTTCCCGATGATGATCACCGCGTTCGTGGGAGCCGGGTGGTTGTTCCGAAGTTTCCTGGGCGCGCGCATGATCGTCTGGGTCCTCACGCTCGTCGTGCTGATCATCGGGTGGTTCACGGCCTGGTACGGCATGAAGAACTACCCGTTCCAGTCCCTGGAGCAGGCCTACACGCGCACGCTGTTCACCGGCAACAGCCAGGAGGGCACCTCCTCCCGCGGCGGCTACACCGTCGGCATCGACCCCGAGTCGCAGATGGCCGCCTACGTCAAGCAGTCGGTGTCCGGCAAGGACGCGGTCCTCACCGACAACGCGAAGACCTACGGCGTCATCCTCATGTCGGGGCAGGCGCCCGAGTTCTTCCTGCGCGTCGACCAGGGCGACAAGAAGTGGAAGCAGGTCCTGGCCAACCCGTGGGGCAAGGTGAAGTACATGCTCGCGACCAACGCGCCGAACTCCGGCGACCTGGTCACGCAGCAGTACCCGCTGGCGGTCACCGGCCGCACCCCGGGCCTGACGCCGATCTTCGCCACCGACCGGTACACCATGCTCCGGGTGGCGCCCACCGCCCCGGTCACGCGGACCACCACGGGCGCGGCCACCACGGCCAGTGGCGCCAACGCGGCCGGCGTGTCGACGACGACCACGACGACGACCACCCCGCGGGTCGCCACGACCAGCACGACCACCTCCACCACCCCGTGATCGCCATGGACCACTCTGCCGCGGAGGCCGCACATGGCCGGCGCTGACGACCGCGCGCCGCGCAGCGACGAGATCGCCGCGTCGATCACCCAGCGCGTCAACGAGATCATGTCCCAGGCCGAGCAGGCCGGCCGCCAGGTGCAGGAGGAGGTCGAGGCGCGCACCGCGCGCCAGGCCGCCGAGACCCGGCTGGCCGCCGAGGCCGACGCCGACCG
>CAZXNX010000197.1:0-5200 GCA_964642225.1 uncultured Solirubrobacteraceae bacterium
GGCCAGCGGCCGGGGGGCCGCCGACGGCACGGCGGGGCGATCGTCACCGCTGCGCAGCCACGCCACCGCGAAGGCCACCACGGCGAGGCCGGCGGCCAGGCGCGCGACGTTGTCCCATCGGATGCGATGCAGGAGCCCGTCCACACCGGTCCTAGGGCCCGGCAGGAGGAAACTCGCCCCCGTCCCACGGGGGTGGGCGCCGCAGATCGGGCGTCTTGCTATCTTCCCTGACCGCCTGCGGGCGACTTCACCATGGCTGATCACAACCCCATCTATGACCTCGTCCTCCTGCTCGATGCGAGCGCAGAGGACGCGACCCGCGCCAAGATCGTCGCCGACGCACAGGCGGCCATCAGCGCGAACGGCGAGATCGTCGGCACGCACGAGTGGGGCACCCGCGCCATGGCGTACGAGATCGACAAGAAGACGGACGCCGTCTACTACCTGATCCAGTTCCACGCCGGTTCGCGCGACGTGCTCGCGCAGCTCCAGCGCACGCTGTCGATCATCGATGCGGTCATCCGCTTCCGCATCATCAAGCTCGCGCCGGGCACTCCCGCCCCGCCCGACCTCTCCAAGCCCACGCCGGCCTTCTCCGAGGCCGAGCCCGCTCCCGAGCGGTAGTCCGGCGCGCCGCCAGGCGCTCCCGACGGGCCGTATCGCGTGACGTCCTTGCGCCCAGACGCGTCCGTTCCGTGCCATCGCGGAACGAAAACGTCGAAAGAGCGGGCTTCCCACCGGGGTGCGCCGCCCCCGGGGCTAGTATCGCCTCCACTCTTCGTTCGCCCCCGAAAGGAGCCTCCACCATGGCGGCCTCGAACATCAATCGCGTCATCATCACCGGCAATCTCACTCGCGACCCCGAGCTGCGCGCCATCGGCAACAGCGGCCTCAGCGTCTGCGAGCTGCGCGTCGCCTGCAACGGCCGCAAGAAGGACGGGCAGTCCGGCCAGTGGGTCGACAAGCCGAACTTCTTCGACGTGAAGGTGTGGGGCGCCCAGGGCGAGAACTGCGCCAAGTTCCTCTCCAAGGGCCGTCCGGTCGCCGTCGACGGCCGCCTGGACTGGAGCGAGTGGGCCGACAAGGACTCCGGCAAGAACCGCCAGAAGGTGGAGATCATCGCCGAGAGCGTGCAGTTCCTCGGCGGCCGCGACGAGAACGCCCCCAGCCAGGGCGGCGCCTCGCAGGGCGGGTTCACCCCCACCCGCTCCGACGTGCCGGTCGACACCAGCGACTACGCCTCGGCGCCCGCCGGCGGCGGCGCCACCGCGGACGACGACATCCCGTTCTAGGGCTGTCCGGCAGTCCCTCGGCGGACCGGGACATCCGGTCCGCCCGCTAGCAGGCGTCGCGGACGGCCTCGACATGCCACAATGCCCGTTCGCGCGCGCCCGACGGTGCGCGCCCTTTTCTTTCTTCGCAGCGATCAGCAAGGACGTTCGCCACCGTGGCCAAGCAGCGTCGTAGTACCACCAGCACGAGCACCAAGCGTCGCGTCCGCGACAAGAAGGGCGGCCCCGGCAGCGGGCGCCGCAAGCCCTGCCTGTTCTGCAAGGACAAGATCGAACAGGTCGACTACAAGGACATCGGCACCCTTCGCCGCTACGTGTCCGAGCGCGGCAAGATCCGCTCGCGCCGCATCACCGGCGCCTGCCGCCGGCACCAGAGCCAGGTCGCCCAGGCCGTCAAGCGCTCGCGCGAGATCGCCCTGCTGCCGTACGTCGCCGAGGGTGGCCCCGAGCCGCGCTCCGGTGGCCGCGGCCGTGACCGCGATCGGGATCGGGACTAGACATGCCTGAGGCCATCCTTCTGCAGGACGTCGAGGAGCTCGGCACCCGCGGGACCGTCATCGAGGTCTCCAAGGGCTACCTGCGCAACTTCCTCATCCCCCGTGAGCTCGCCGCTCCCGCGACCAAGGGCGCCCTCGAGGCCGCCAAGGCGCGGATCGAGGCCGAGGAGCGCGCCGCCCGCGAGGCGATCGAGAAGGCCGGCTCCTACGCCGCCCTGCTCAACAAGACCGTGCTGACCATCCCCGCCAAGGCGGGCGAGGACGGCCGGCTGTTCGGCTCCATCACCAACGCCGACATCGCGGACGCCATCCAGGACGCCCGCAGCGTCAAGGTGGACAAGCGCAAGGTCCACATGGAGGAGCCGATCAAGAACATCGGCACCTACCTGGTCGTCGTCGAGGTCTCCGAGGGCGTCACCGCCACGGTCAAGACCATGGTCGTCGCCCAGTCCTAGCCGCTCCGCCGCACCCCGCTTCACCGAAGGCCCGCTCCGGCGGGCCTTTGTCGTTTCCGTCCACTTTGCGGGAACGCAATGTCGCTGGCACACCTTCCGGGGCTAGGGTGATCCTGGAGCGATGAGCACCTACCCCGACGACAACGACCGCCCCTCCGGATCCGCCTCCATCGGGGTGGCACCGCCGCACTCGATCGAGGCCGAGCAGGCCGTGCTCGGGGCGATCCTGCTGTCGGACAAGCTGCTCTACAGCGTGGTCATCGACATCGGCCTGCGCGCCGCGGACTTCTACCGCGAGCGCCACGCCACGATCTTCCAGGCGATGCTCGACCTCTACTCCGAGAGCGAGCCGATCGACGTCCTCACGGTCACGGACCGGCTGCGCAGCACGGGCAAACTGGAGGAGATCGGCGGCAGCGCCGTCGTCGACGAGCTCGCCGGGCCGGTCCCCGTCGTCGGCAACCTGCGCCGGTACGGGCAGATCGTCCGCGAGCAGGCGCGGATGCGCCGCCTGCTGACCAGCACCTACGAGATCCAGGCCAGTGTCCTGGAGCGCACCGGCACGCCCGACGAGCTGGTCGAGTGGGCAGAGCGGGCGATCCTCGAGGTCGCCCACGACGACGAGACCAAGGACTTCGCCTCGGTCGGCACCGTGGTGGAGCGCGAGGTCGAGATCTGGAGCAAGCTCAGCCGCGAAGGCGTGACGATGACCGGGACGACGTCCGGGTTCCGCGACCTGGACGAGATCACCGGCGGCTTCCAGCCCGGCAACCTCATCGTCATCGCCGCCCGCCCGTCGATGGGCAAGTCGGCGCTCGTCACCAACATCGCCGAGAACGTCTCGCTGGACAAGAAGAACCCGCGGCCCGTCGTCCTGTTCTCGCTCGAGATGGCCGAGGCCGAGCTGGCCCAGCGCTTCGTCGCGTCCGAGGCGCGGATCGAGGGCGACAAGATCCGCAAGGGCAAGCTCAAGAACGAGGCGGACTTCAAGAAGGTCGTCGACGCGGCCAACCGCTTCCACGACGCGCCGCTGTTCATCGACGACTCCTCCGACATCGGCACCCTGGAGATCCGGGCCAAGGCGCGGCGCCTGCATCAGCAGCACGGCCGGCTCGGCCTGATCATCGTCGACTACCTGCAGCTCATGCGCCCGGACGGCCGCGTGGAGAACCGCGTCCAGCAGGTCGGCGAGATGAGCCGCGGGCTGAAGATCCTCGCCCGCGAGCTGCAGGTCCCGGTCATCGCCCTCTCCCAGCTCTCCCGTGGCGTGGAGTCCCGCACCGACAAGCGCCCGCTGCTCTCGGACCTGCGTGAATCGGGCCAGATCGAGCAGGACGCGGACCTCGTGATGTTCATCTACCGCGACGAGTACTACAACCCGGACGACACCGAGGCGCCCGGCGAGGCCGAGCTCATCATCGGCAAGCACCGTAACGGTGGCCTGGGCACCGTCCACCTCGTCTTCCAGGGCAAGTACCCGAAGTTCATGAGCAAGGGCCACGGGTCCTAGCGCCGTCGTGACGGTTTCGGCACCCGAGGGCCCGCCTCGCCCGCTCGCCGACCGTGTGGAGGTGGCGGCTCCCGCGGTGGCGGCCGCCGTCGCCCGGCTGGTGGGGCACCTGCCCGCGGCGCTGCGGCGGCGGGCGCTCTCCGGCGCATTCTCCCGGGCCCAGGCCGCCTTCAACCGGGGCGACTTCGAGGCGATCTTCGCGCTGTTCGCCGATGACGTCCGCTACGTCCCACCGCCCGCGCTCGGACCGACGCCGATCAACGGCCGGGCCGCCGTCCTCGCGTTCTGGCGGGCGATCGGGGAGCAGTTCCCGACATCACCATCACGAACCTGTCCCTGGAGGAAGCCGAGCCGAACCGCTTCGTCCGCACCGCCCGGCTCACGCACCGCAACGACGACGAGGCACTCGACTACGTCATCCGGCAGGTGACCGAGGTGCGGGGCGGGCGCGTGGTCTCGCAGGTCAACGAGCAGATCGGCGGCGGGTAGGGTGACCGGATGCCCGCCGGCCACGCTCCGTTCGCCGTCTTCAACCGCGTCGGCAACCCGCTGGTGAAGGGACTGCTGCGCTCGCCGCTGCACGGTCTCGCCAGTGGGAAGCTCGCGCTCATCTCGGTGACGGGCCGCAAGAGCGGCGACGTCTTCACGTTCCCGGTGATGTACACCCGCGACGCAGACGTGGTGACCGTGGTGGTGGGCTGGCCGGAGCGCAAGGTGTGGTGGCGAAACCTCACCGGCGAGGGCGCGCCGGTGCGCATTCGCCTGGGCGCGGTCGACGACGAGGGCCACGCCGTCGCCGAGGGCGACGAGGCGACCGGCGTCACCGTGCGGATCTCGCTCGCACCGCCCACGGCGTAGCCCTCGAAACACACCGCCAACCGGAGTACCCTGGGGCCATGGACGAGACGGCCTTCACCTTCCGGCGGTGGCGTGCGCGGTTCAGGAGCGACGAGCGGATCCGGCAGGAGCAGCAGGCAGAGGGGCAGGCGCCGGACGCCACCAGCGAGGAGGTCGGCGTCCCCCACGAGAACGTCGGCTTCACCGGCCGGCCGATGCGCTCGGGCCCGAAGGGGAACGGCCAGGGAACGGGCGATCCGTTCAGCTCCGGCTGGGCGGGCTGGGGCGGCGGCTGACGCCCGGCGCCGCTGCGGCCGTGCGGGCACTGGTATAAGCGGGCGACCGTTTCAACCGTCTTGGAGATCGTCCACATGGCCAGCGCCACGGAGTCTTTGCAGCACGCAGCGGAGTTGAGCAGGATCGCCGAGGAGCTCGAGACCGGGCTGCAGTCGCGCATCCGTGACTTCGAGGCCGACGCCGCCAAGGCGCGCGAGGCCTTCGAGCAGGAGATCCGCGGCGAGCGCGACAAGGTCCGCGAGGCGCGCCACGAGGCGGCCGCCGCGATCCGCCGCGCCGCGCAGGCGATGGGCGACGGCGGCACGCCCCCGG
>CAZXNX010000198.1:0-5198 GCA_964642225.1 uncultured Solirubrobacteraceae bacterium
CGACCTCGCGGGCGAACGTCTCGTCCTGCGTGCCCTCGTAGTAGCGGATGGCCGCGTCGGCGATGTCGGCGCCCACGTGGAACGCGGCGGTGCCGGCCGGCCAGTACCCCGAGCACTCCTCGCCGGCGATCGTGCGCCAGGGGAAGACCGCGCCCTGCAGGCCGATCTGGGTGGCGCGCTGCTTGGCCTGCTCCAAGGTGCTGTGGCGCCAGCGCAGGGCGTCCGCCGCGGCGGCGGGGCGCGTGTAGGTGAGCACGGGCAGGACGAAGCTCTCGGTGTCCCAGAAGGCGTGGCCGTCGTAGCCGGGCCCGGTCAGCCCCTTGGCGGGGATCGCGCGGCGCTCGGCACGGGCGCCGGCCTGCAGCACGTGGAAGAGCCCGAAGCGCACCGCCTGCTGCACCTCGGCGTCGCCGTCGAGCTCCACGTCGGCGTCGTCCCAGAACGCGTCGAGGTACTCGCGCTGCTCGGCGACGATCTTGTCCCAGCCCGCGTGACGGGCCTCCGACAGCGCGCCGGCCACCTGGGCGCGCATCGCCGGCAGCGACCGGCGGCTGGACCAGCTGTGGGCCACCAGCTTGACCACGCGCAGCCGCTGGCCCGGCTCCAGCGTCGTCGCCACCGTGACACGGCCCAGGTCGTCCAGGACGTCGGTCTCCACGGCGGTGCCCTCGGGCCCGTCGATCTCGTGGCACATCGCCGCGCCGACCCGCAGGCCGCTGCTGCGGGTGCGGTGCACGAGCACGACGCTGTGGTCGTAGACCTCGGCGGCCTCCGGGCTGAGCGGATCGCGCAGGGCGGCGCCGCCGCGGGGGTCCGGGTCGGTTGTCTCCGAGGGCTCGTTGGCCACCAGCTCCGACTGCAGGGCGATGCGCACGGCCGCGTCGAGCGGCTCGACGGTGTACTCGATCGCCACGATCGCGCGCTGGGTGAACGACACCAGGCGGGTGGAGGTGACGCGCACGCCGCGGCCGCTGGGCGACTCCCAATCCAGTGTCCGGCTCAGGGTGCCGGCGCGCAGGTCGAGCACCCGCTCGTGCGCGATGAGCTTCCCGTAGCGCACGTCCAGCGGCTCGTCCTCCACCAGCAGGCGCAGGATCTTGCCGTCGTGCACGTTGACGACGGTCTGCCCGTCCTCGGGGAAGCCGTAGCCGGCCTCGGCGTAGGGGAGGGGGCGGATCTCGTAGACCCCGCCCAGGTACGTGCCGAGCATCCCGTAGGGCTCGCCCTCGTCGAGGTTGCCGCGCAGCCCGATGTGGCCGTTGGAGAGGGCGAAGACGGACTCGGCCTGGGCGAGGCGCTCGAGGCTCACCTGGGTCTCGCGGATCGCCCACGGCTCGACGCTGAAGGCGCGCTGCACGATCACGACCCGGCCCCGTCGACGAGGTCGGCCAGGTCGTCGACCACGATGTCGGCGCCGTGTTCGCGCAGCGCCTGGGCCTGTCCCGTGCGGTTGACGCCGACCACGAAGCCGAAATGCCCGCTGTGGCCGGCGCTCACACCCGACAGGGCGTCCTCGAACACCGTCGCGTGGGCGGGCTCGACGCCGAGCATGCGTGCCGCGGCCAGGAAGGTGTCGGGGGCCGGCTTGCCGGCAAGGTGCTGCTCGCCGGCGACCACGCCGTCCACCCGGGCGTCGAACAGGTCGACGATCCCGGCCGACTGCAGGACCTGCCCGGCGTTGGCGCTGGCCGAGACGACCGCGGTGGCCAGGCCGGCCGCGCGCACGGCGTGCAGGTAGCGCACCGAGCCGGGGAAGGCCAGGACGCCGTCGCGGTCGATGATCTTCAGGACGAGCCGGTTCTTGGCGTTGCCGACCGCCCACACGGTGTCGTGACCGGGCGGGTCGCCGGGGTCGCCCTCGGGCAGGGTGATGTCCCGGGAGGCCAGGAACGTGCGGACGCCGTCCTCGCGCTTGCGGCCGTCGACGTACTGCACGTAGTCGGTGGCGATGTCGAAGGGGACGAACGGCGTGTGGTCGCGGTCGGCTCGCTCCTGGAGCAGCGCGTCGAAGGTCTCCTTCCACGCGGCGGCGTGCACGGTGGCCGTCTCGGTCAGCACGCCGTCCATGTCGAACAGGCAGGCGGTGATCGGATCGGGGAGGCCGAGCATGCGCAGACGGTACTCAAGGCCGGACGTGCACGAGCAGGCCCGCCGGGTCGCGGAGGACCATCGTGTCGTCCTCCTCGGCGAGGATCGCCCCCGCGGCTTCGGCACGCTCGTGCAGCGCCGCGCGGGTCACCGCGTCCGGGCTGACGATCTCGAAGCTGCGCAACCCGGTCACGTCCGGCGGGGGCTCCAGCAGGCCGTGGCCCGCCCACGTGTTCATCCCCAGGTGGTGGTGGTAGCCGCCCGCCGACAGGAACGTGGCCTGGTCGCCGTAGTGGGCGGTCACGTCCAGGCCGATCACGTCGCGGTAGAAGGGCACGACGTCCTGGAGGCTGCCGACGGACAGGTGCACGTGCCCGATCGTGGCCGCGGGCGACACGCGTGTGCGGGTGGCTGTCTCGCCGGAGGCCGCGTCGACGATCGGCTGCATGTCGAGGGCCACGGTGCCCATGTCGACCTCGCCGCCGTTCCAGCGCCAGTCCTCGCGGGGCACGTCCCGGTAGATCTCGATGCCGTTGCCCTCGGGGTCGCGCAGGTACAGCGCCTCGCTGACGAAGTGGTCGGAGGCCCCGGTGAGGCGCCAGCCGTGGTCGACCACCCGCCGGATCGCGTGTCCGAGGTCGGCGCGGTCGGGCAGCAGGACGGCCAGGTGGAACAGGCCGTTGACCCCGCGCACGCGGGAGGCCTCGGGGTCGCCGACGATCCGCACCAGCGGCGTCGTGCCGCCCGGCGCCCCGAGGTCGAGCACGTCGCCGGAGCGCCCGAGCAGCTCGAGGCCGACCACGTCCTCGTAGAACCGCGCGAGCGCGTCGGCGTCCGTGCTCGTGAGCGTCACGGTGCCCATGTGGGTGGTCGCGTCGAAGACGTCGGTCATGGGATCCAGTCTGGCACCCGGGCGCCCTACGCGCTGGCGATGAGGTACACGGCCACGCCGACGCCGATGGTGATGACGGCGGCCCGCAGGGCCCGATCGCTGAGGCGCCGCGCCAGCACGACGCCCAGGCTGCCGCCGATGAGCGTGGTCGGGGCGAGCACCGCGACCGCCGTCCAGTCGACGGGGCCCAGGATCGCCAGCACGACGGCGGCCGGCGCGTTGACGATCAGCACGAGCAGGCGGTTGAGCGCGTTGAGCCGCTGCAGGGTGTCGGTGACGAGCAGGGCCAGCACCGACAGGAGCATCACGCCGGCCGCCGCGCCGAAGTAGGAGATGTAGACGCCGGTGAGCACGACGGCCGCGTCCAGGAGGATCGTCGGGGGCGCGGGTTCGTCGCCGCCGGACCGCCGGGCGGCCATGCGGCGCCGCAGCCCCGGCCCCGCGGCCAGCAGCGCGCAGGCCAGCAGGATGAGGGCCGGCACGATGGCACGGAACGTGTCCGCCGACCCCGCCTTCAGGGCCACCACGCCGAGCGCGCCGCCCACCAGGGCCAGGGGCGCCAGGCGGCGCACCCGCGCGCCCTGCCCGCGCAGCATCGCCCGGTAGCCGTAGACCCCGCTGACGTACCCCGGGGTCTGGGCGATCGTGTTGGTGATGTTCGCGGTGAGCGCGGGAAGGCCGAGGGCGATGAGCACCGGGAAGGTGATCAGCGAGCCGCCGCCGGCGACCGCGTTGATCGCGCCGGCCGCCACCCCCGCCACGGCGAGCACGAGAATCTCGACGAGGTCGGCGCTCACCGGGCCCATTCTGGCGTCTCACCCCATCGGAACGGCCGTTGGCCCCGGCCCCGGTGTCTGCCCCGGAGGTCGGCTAGGGTGGCGCCCATGAGCTCTTCTGGTCAGGATCCCACGCCCACGCCGGGCGACGGCAGCGAGGCGAAGACGGAGATCTCCGAGCCCAAGACGGAGGTCAAGGAGCCGGCGACCAAGGTGCAGGAGCCGGCGTCCGCCGCCCGCAGCGCGGCCGACGATCCGTCCGTCGAGGACGCCGCCAAGCTTCCCCGCGGCCGCCGGTACGCCGTGCGCACCCTGCTGGTGCTGGGCACCGTCATCGGCATCGTCGCCATCCTCGCGGTGTGGGTGAACCGCCAGGCGCTCAACGCCGACAACTGGGCCACCACGAGCTCGTCGCTGCTGCAGAACAAGGACGTCCGCGACCAGGTCTCCCTCTACGTCGTCGACCAGATCTACGCCAACGTCGACGTGGCCGGCGAGATCGAGTCCGCGCTGCCCAAGCAGCTCAAGCCGCTGGCCGGCGAGGCCGCCGGCGGGCTGCAGAACCTCGCGGGCCAGGGGGTCGACGAGCTGCTGAGCCGTCCCTTCATCCAGGAGGCCTGGAAGGAGTCCAACCGCCTGGCCATGCAGCAGTTCATCAACGTGGTCGAGGAGAAGCAGGGCGGCCTCGTCGAGTCCTCCAACGGCGACATCGTCATCAACCTGCGGCCGCTGATCACCGCCGCGGTGGACAAGCTGGGACTCCCGGCCAACCTGGCCAACCAGATCCCGGCCGACGCGGGCGCGATCAAGGTGTTCAGCTCCGACGACGTGGCCGCCGTGCAGAGCTACGCCAAGGTGCTGCGCGGCCTCGGGCTGATCCTGCCCATCCTCACCTTCCTGCTGTTCGCGCTGGCGATCTTCCTGGCCCGCGGGCGGCGCCGCAAGACGCTCATCGTGGTCGGTGTCGATCTCATCGTGATCGGGGCGATCGTCCTCGTCGTGGCGGTCGTCGCCGGCAACCAGGTCGTCGACGCGCTGTCCAGCACCGAGTCCGTCAAGCCGGCGGTGCGGGCCATCTGGGAGATCGCCACGCAGATGCTGCGCGACATCGCCTGGGCGACGATCCTCACCTCGATCCCGCTGATCCTCGCGGCGCTCCTGGCCGGGCCCTCCCAGCCCGCGGTGTCCAGCCGCAAGGCGCTGGCCCCGTGGCTGCGTCACCAGCTCGGCCTCGCCTACGGCGTGGTCGGCGTCCTCGTGGTCCTGCTCATCGTGTGGGCGCCGCTGCACTGGATGCAGCAGCCGATCCCCGTGCTCGTGATGATCGGCCTCGTCGTCCTCGGCGTGGAGATCCTGCGCCGCCAGACGGCCCGCGAGTTCCCCGACGCGCAGATCCCCGACGCGGGCGCCGCGATCAGCTCGTACGCCAAGCGCATGACCGA
>CAZXNX010000199.1:0-5170 GCA_964642225.1 uncultured Solirubrobacteraceae bacterium
GCCTGAGCTTCGCCTTCATCTGGTTCACGATCTTCCTGATGCCGGCCCTCATGGTCGGCGCCACCATCGGGCTGCTCGGCCTGTTCTTCCTCGACCGGGACGTGGCCGCGCTGGCCTTCCGCATCCTCTGGTACCTGACGCTGGCCACCTACCTGTTCGTGACCACCGCCAGCTTCTCGGTCGACCCCGACACGGCCAAGCGGGCCTGGCGCGAGGGGATCATGTTCCCCGGCCTCATCAGCCTGATGATCATCCTCTACGCCGCCTACCCGCCGCTGTACACCGACCTGGCGGCGGGGTGGCTCCGCGACAACGGCGTCGAGACGGCCGGCACGTTCTCCACCGTGCTGCTGCTGTTCCTCTACTCGTGGCCGTCCACCTGCATGATCGCCGCGTGGGTGCTCAAGCAGGTCGACGCGAGCTTCCTCAAGCCGCTGGCCGCGCCCATGCTCTACGTCGTGGGGTACGGGCCGCTGCTGTGCGCGATCACCAGCGCCGGGTACTTCAAGGAGCTGCGCGGCGCGGACATGGTGTGGGAGAAGACGGAGAAGACGGGGCAGATCGGGACCGGTTAGCTCCGGTGAGCCCGCTGCTGCGCAAGGCTCCCCCGCCGCGATGGCCACGGCTGCACCGCTGGCAGCGCTTCCTGGTGCCGCTGGGCGCCCTGACGGTGACCGTGGCGCTGGCCGCCACCGTGGTGCGGGTGCGCCGGCGCCGCGCCGACCTCGCCGCCGCCCAGGTGCCCGACGTGATCCGCGGCGACCGTCCCGCGTGGCAGGCCGGGCCACGGCGGGTGGACGTGACGCCGCCCGCGCCGCGTCTCCTGCCCGCGCCGGCCGCGGCCCTCGGCGAGGAGCTGGTGGAGACCGAGGACGACCGGGACACGCGGGGCGCGGGGCTGCCCGTGCCGGCGTCCCAGGCGGCCGAGGAGCTGCGCGAGGAGAACCGCTTCGAGACGGCCGTCTTCGTGCGCTCCACCATCATCCTCGTGGCGATCGCGCTGCTGCTGACGGCCCGGACGATCTGGGTCGGCTAAGGACTCAGGCGCCCACGACGAGCGGTACCTCGTCGTCGAGGTCCGGCTGCGAGGCGCCACGCGACCCCGCGTGCTGCTCCTCGATCCAGCGGTCCATCTCCAGCCACCGCTCGTAGATCCACACGATGCGCTCCTCCTGCGTGGCCGGGACCTCCGACCGGGAGAACCGCCAGAAGCGGACCTTGATGGTGGCGCCGACGAGGCCGCCGCGCCACACGTCGCTGACCCGCTCGAAGCCGTCGAAGCCGACGTGCCCGCACACCACGATGTCCGCGCCGGTCGCCTCGTCCAGCAAGGCCAGCGGGCCGCCCAGGCGCGGCGGCAGCAGGTGGCGCAGCCGGCTCGCGTACACCGAGACGGCCGGGTCGTGCTCGGCGATCTTCGCCTGCGCGCGGGCGAGCTTGCCCGGCGTGAAGCGGGTGCCCTCGGGGTAGATGAGGACGCCGTCGCCGGGGCCGAGGTGCTCGCCGAGGGTGCGCACCCGCGCGACCTGCCGGTCGGGGTTGTCGGACTCCCGGCGCACGAAGCACGTGGGGATCCAGTGGCCGCCGATGTTCAGCGTCGGCAGCGCCTGGAGCTCGTGCTTGATGATGAACCGCAGGCGCATCCGGTGGGGCAGGCTGATGACGGTGGCGGGCAGCGCGTTGTCGACGATGCTCGCGTGGCGGATGAGGACGAGGATCGGCCGGTCGGGGTCGGAGCGCACCAGCTCGTCGCCCTCGATCTCCCAGCGCAGGCCGAAGATCCGGCGGATCCCCCACAGGTGGCCGGCGGCCCAGGTGGCCTGGAGCCGGAAGACGCGCCGGCGGCGGGCCGGGGTGTCGCCCTTCCAGGGGCCGGAGACGAGCCAGGCCAGGAAGAGCCCGGCCAGACCGCGCAGCTCGCCCGCCAGGAACCACCACAGCACCGCGACGAGCCGCACCCCCACCCACGGCTTGCGCTCGCGCAGCCACAGGAACAGGTCGGCGCCGGCGGCGCCGAGGAGGAGCAGCGGGAAGAGGACCGTGACGAGGACGAAGGCGAGGACCTCGACGACGATGGTGGCGGCCAGTCGGCCCGCCCGCGACGCTCCCGACCCCTCCGGCGGCAGCAGCCGCGCGGAGGCGCTCACGGCCTGGGCGAATCGGGCGAGAGGCAGCGCATCCCGTTCACGGTACTCCAGCCGGGGAGGCGGCCCGTGCCCGCTCGCCTATGCTGGCGCGCCGACCCTGCCGCGGATGAGGTCCGACGCGCGCTCGGCGATCATGATCGTGGGGGCGTTGGTGTTGCCGCCGGGGATGGTCGGCATGATCGACGCGTCGACCACCCGCAGCCCCTCGACGCCGCGCACGCGCAGCTCGGGGTCGAGCACGGCCGCGTCATCGGAGCCCATGCGGCAGGTGCCGACCGGGTGGTAGAGCAGCTCGATCCGCCGGCGCAGGTCGTCCTCGATCTCCGTGTCGTCCTGGACCTGCTCGCCGGGGAACAGCTCGCGCCCGAGGACCTTCCGCATCGGCGCCGTGGCCGCCATCTCCCGCGAGAGCTTCACGCCCGCCACCAGGGCGGCGACGTCATCGGGATGGGTCAGGGAGTTGGTGAGGATGTGCGGGTTCTCCCCCGGGTCGGCCGAGCGCAGGCGCACGTGCCCGCGGCTCTTGGGCGAGACGAGGACGGCGCCGAAGGTGGCGGCGTGCCCGTCGTACGGCGTGGCCCCGTGGTCGACGAAGTAGGCCGGGGCGAAGTGGAACTGCAGGTCGGGCGCCGCCAGCCCGGGGCGGCTGCGCACGAAGGCGAAGGCCTCGGCCAGGCTCGAGGTGAGCGGGCCGGTGCGGCGCAGCACCCACTCGGCCATCGCCTTGGGCGTCTCGGCGTCGGCCAGCGAGCCGCCGTCGGGCATGTCCCAGATGCTCACCTGGTAGGGATGGTCCTGCAGGTTCTCCCCCACGCCGGGCGACTCCACGAGCGGCGTGACCCCGACCTCGCGCAGGTGCTCGGCCGGGCCGATGCCGGACAGCATGAGCAGCTGCGGCGAGCCGATCGCGCCGGCGGCCAGCACGACCTCGCGGCCCGCGCCGGCCAGGCGCTCGCGGCCCCGGCGGTCGCGGTAGACGAAGCCGGTGGCGCGGCCGTCGGTGAGGGCCACCCGCAACACCTGGGCGCCGGTCACGACGGTGAGGTTGGCCCGCTTGGCCGCGGGGGCGAGGTAGCCGTCGGCGGTGCTCCAGCGCCGGCCCGCGCGCTGGGTGACCTGCACGTAGGCGGCGCCGTCCTGCTCGGGGCCGTTGTAGTCGGCGATCCGGGGGATGCCGACCGCCTCGGCCGCCTCCAGGAAGGTGTGGGTGATGGGGCGCGGGGAGCGCGGGTTCTCCACCCGCAGCGGCCCGCCCACCGCGTGGTCCTCGCCGGCGCCGCGCACGTTGTCCTCGGCGCGCAGGAAGTAGGGCTTGACGTCGGCCCAGCCCCAGCCGGGGCAGCCGTCGGCCTCCCACATGTCGTAGTCCAGCGGCCGGCCGCGCACGTAGAGCATCGCGTTCATCGCGCTGGAGCCGCCCAGGCCCTTGCCGCGCGGGACGTACAGCGAGCGCTCGTCGCAGCCCGGCTCCGGGTCGGTGGCCATGTCCCAGTCGCGGCCGGTGTGGAACTGCTGGGCGAAGGCCGCGGGGATGACCACGCTCGGGTGGCGGTTGCGGCCCCCGGCCTCGAGCAGCAGGACGTGGATGGCGGGGTCCTCCGAGAGGCGGTTGGCCAGGACGCATCCGGCCGATCCGGCTCCGACGACGACGTAGTCAAACGAGCGCATGGGACGAGCCTATCGCCACGGCCCGGGACGGCCGCCGGGGCGGGATCTGGCGCGATCACGCCCGTTCGGCCGGGCGGTAGGGCACAATCGCGCTCCGTGTCCCTCTCCGACGACATCGGCCTGCCCGGCGACCCGCCCGCGTCGGCCGCGACCACCTCGGTCTCCAGCCTCGAGGCCACCGAGGGCACGGGCTCCGGGGGCACCGGCGAGCGTCGCGGTCTCAGCGAGGGCGTCGTGCTCGGGGTGTGGGCGCTGCTCGTCGTCGTCGCCGTGGTGCTCGTGCTCACCCGGGCCGAGGACAAGGCGCTCCACGACCCCGTCAAGAAGGCCCAGCGCGGCGAGATCACCGGGCTGGGCGAGCTGTCCCTCCTGCGGGCCGACCGCTTCGGGGCCGCCCTGAAGGCGCTCGGGGAGAAGTACCCCGGCGGCCGGCCCCTCTCGATCCGGGTGGACCCGGTGTCGGTCTCCGCCACGCTGCGGGTCGGCCAGTACGGCGCGGCCCGGGCCTCGGTCGACCCCGCGCTGAAGGTGCACCAGGACGGCGAGGGCGAGACCACCGAGAAGGGTCTTGCCCTGTCCCGGATCGACCCCGCCGCCCCCGAGCGGCTCGTGCGCAAGGTCAACGCCCGCACCAACACCCAGCCGACCGACGTCGACTACCTCGTCCTGTCGGTCGACTCCACCTCCCCGCGCGACTCCCGCTGGTCGCTCTTCCTGCGCCGCGGCACGCCGCCCGACCAGCGCCAGTACACGAGCGATCTCGCCGGCCGCGACGTGAAGAAGGGGTTCTGAGCACACCGTGAGACGCGCGCTCTTCTCCCTGATCGGCCTGCTCATCGTGGGCGCCGGCGTGGTGGCCTTCTGTTACGCGATCTACTCGCTGGGGCGGATCGGCACGTGCGCCTCCGGCGGGCCGTACGTGTCGGCGCGGCCCTGCCCGGCCGGGACGGGCCTGACCATCGCGCTCATCCCCATCGCCGTGTTCGGCGGCCTGCTCGGCCTGGTCCTCTACAGCGCCGGGGTGCGGTGGAAGCGCCCCAGCTCGATCGGCCTGGGCCTGTGGATGTGGTCGTTCGCCTTCATCGGCGCGTCCTGCTCGCTGGCCTACGCGGCGTGGGGCCCGGCGTCCCATGACGTCGACGGCGGCGGCGTGGAGCTGGCCGCGATCATCCTGCTCGTCATCTTCATCCCCATGGGCGTGATCCCGCTGGTCATCGCCGCGCTCTCCGGCCGCGGGCGCTCGTCCACCGTCACCGCCCCGCCGGTGCGGATGATGCCCGCGTCCGGCGCGCCCATCGCGCCCCGCCCCACGGCCGCCTCGGCCACCCCGCGGCCCGCCCCTTCGGCGGCGGCCG
>CAZXNX010000200.1:0-5158 GCA_964642225.1 uncultured Solirubrobacteraceae bacterium
TCCTCCACGGCCGCGACGATCGCGTCGGCCAGCGCCGCGCCGTCGTCGGGCTCCACCAGCCAGCCGGTCTCGCCGTCGCGCACGATGCACGACGGGCCGAGCCGGTCGACGGCGATGGGCGGCAGGCCGCAGGCCATCCCCTCCACCAGCACGAGCCCGAACTGCTCGCGCGGTGAGGCCAGCACCTGCGCGTCGGCCCCGTTGAACAGCTCGGGAAGCGCGGCATGGGCGTGCCAGCCGGCCAGGAACACGTCGCGCGCCCCGGAGGCGGCGATCGCCTGGGCGGGGTGCTCGTCCTCCCATTCGCCCGGGTGGCCGCCGACGACGACGAGGATGGCCCGGCGCCGGGCCCGACGGCGGGCCTGCTCGAAGGCGCGGATCAGCAGCCCCAGGCGCTTGACCGCGGTGTAGCGCCCCACCGCCACGAGGATCATCGTCTCGTCCAGGTCGCCCAGGTCCTCGGCCCGGTAGCCGATGGTGCCCGCCTCACGGCCCGGCAGCCAGCCGCGCGGCTCCTCGACGAGGTGGCGGTGCCACAGCGTGGTGCGGTCGACGGTCGCCGGGTGGAACTGCACGGGGTCGAAGCCGTTGGGGATCACCACGCAGGCGCGCCGGTCGATGCCCAGCAGCTCGTGCGCGCGGTCGGCGTGGCTGGGGGTCAGGACGATGAGGTGCTGGCACGCGCGCGCCCAGCGGCGCATGCGCCGCGCCCACGCCTGTGCGTGCGTCCAGTGGGCGGGGGCGCCCTGGGCGATCTGCTCGAGCATGAGCAGCTCGGTGCCGTGCAGGTGGCCCACGACCGGGACCGCGGGGGCCACGCGGGCGGCGGCCTCGTTGAGCGGGGTGAGGTGGTGGAGCTGCAGGACGTCGGCCCCGGCGGCGTCCGCGTCCTCCAAGGCGCGGCACCAGACGGCGACGTGCTCCTCGTAGGTGGCGTCGTCGACGGAGGCGAAGACCGGGTCCGGGGCGCCGGGCCGGTCCTCGTAGGAGGGGTGCATGGGGGCGTCGACGCCGAAGGTCACGGCGTGCACGTCGTGCTCGGCGTAGAAGGCGGGCGCGTCGCCGAAACCGCCGGGGAGCGAGCCGGAGACGATCGTGGTCTCCCAGCCCAGGCCGGGCAGCTCGTGGGCGAGCGCGTCGACGACCTGTGAGGAACCGCCGCGCGGGAAGAACATGAGACCGTTGATCACGCGCATACACCCAGTATGCACCCACCGTGTCGTGCGCCAATCGCGGCCGGGCGCGCCGGCGCGCCCGGATTGGCCGTTCAGCGCGGGTGAAACGTGAGCGCGGTGGCGATCGCCCGGCCGCCGGGGATGGCGACCGCGTGCGACTGGCGAGGGACGTTGCACAGCCGGCCGTGGCAGACGAGGGAGGTCGAGCCGCCGCCGTCGAGGTTGAGCGCCTCCCGGGCGCCGAGGTCCACCATCGTGCGGGCCAGCTCGTCCATCGTCAGGCCCGCCTCGTCCTCGTCGCGGCCGTCGCAGGCCAGGGCGATGAGCCGCTCCCCGTCGCAGCCCAGGGCGGCGCGGGGGTGCCGGCCGTCGGTGATGTCGGAGTCGAACTGCCCGGCCCCCGCGGAGAAGCCCTCGCCGTCACCGGTCACCACCATCCCGTCGCGCACGAGCAGCGGGCCGGCCTGCAGCAGGTCGCCGGCCGGGGTGGCGGGCAGCGCGTCACGGCGCGCGATGCGCACCGCCGCCCCGTCCACCGTTACGCACGCCCGCAGCGCGTCCCACGGCGACACGAAGGGGACGGACGGGACCGCCGTGCCGTCGATCCGCAGCTCGCCGAGGGGCAGGCCGGTCACGTCCGGCCCGTCGACGGTCCCCGGGGTGCGCACGTAGAAGCCGCCGACGAGGGCGTGGTCGATCCCCGCGTCGGCGCACCACGCCTCCAGCGGGGCGAGACCGGGCAAGACCGTCACCCGCAGCGTGGTGGAGGCCAGCGGATGGATCACCACGTGGGCGGTGGTGTGGGTGCCGTCGTCCAGCGTCAGGCGCAGCCGCTGGGGCTGGGGCAGGCGGGTGGCGGTGGAGGTGGCCATGCGGTCGGAAGGGCGACGTCGGGGGCGACGGCGCGGACGCAGCCGTGGGCGGATGCTCCCACAGCCGCCGGGCGAGGATGTGATGGACAGGTGTACGAGTGCCGATACGCCAGGGTGGCGGCGTGGCCCGCGGTGGCCCGGATAGGTTGAGCGCATGCGCACAATCCTCGTCGTGGGCGCGCTGGCGCTCGGTGTCCTGTTCGTGTCCGGTTGCGGCAGCTCGGGTGACACGACCACCAGCACGACCGGCACCACCGGCACCACGGCGAGCGGTGACCCGGTGCGGATCGGCCTGGAGGGCCCGCTCTCGGGCGAGCAGCAGGTCACCGGCGTGGGGATGCTGCACGGCGCCGAGCTGGCCGCCCAGGAGCTCAACGCCAAGGGCGGCATCGCCGGGCGCCCCGTGAAGATCGTGGCCATCGACGACGCGGCCGACGCCAAGACGGGCGTCAAGGCGGCCAACGCCGCGATCGCCGCCGGGCTCGACGGCGTGGTGGGCCCCTACAACTCGGGCGTCGGCGTCGACACGCTGCCGCTCTACGACAAGGCCGGCCTGGTGCCGATCCGCCTCACCTCCGACAGCGTCACCAACGGCATGGGCTTCACGCTGCAGCCGATGGATTACCAGATCGCCCCGGTGGCCTCGAAGGCGCTGACCACCTGGCTGAAGGCCAAGTCCGTGGCGATCGCCTACGACCCGACCCAGAACTACACCGTCTCGGTCTCCAGCGCCCTGCGCAAGAGCCTCGAGAAGGACGGGGTGAAGATCACCGCCTTCGAGAAGGTCGACCCGGGCAAGAAGGACTACACGAGCCTCGTCAAGAAGCTGGCCGCCACCGACCCCGACGTCATCTACGCCGCGACCTACTTCCCCGAGGGCGGCCTCATCGCCAAGGAGATGGCCCAGAGCAAGGTCAAGGCCCGCTGCGTGGCCGACTACGCCTCCGCCGACCCGGGCTTCGTGACCACCGCAGGGCAGGCGGCCGCCGAGAAGTGCCCGGTCGTCGGTGTGCCCGGGCCCGGCGACTTCCCGGACGCCAAGGCCTTCGTCTCGGACTACGAGAAGAAGTTCTCCACGGCGCCCGGCACCTGGAGCCCGTACACCTACGACTCGGTCAACCTGCTGGCCCAGGCGGTGGAGAAGGCGGGCGGGTTCGACAAGGCCAAGCTCACCGACGTGCTGAAGGCGACCAAGGCCTGGCCCGGCATCACCGGGCCGGTGACCATCGATCCCGCCAACGGCAACCGCGAGCCGGCGACGGTGGTGCTCCTGGACACCACCGCCGACGGCAAGCTCAAGGTCGACCAGGACTGGGCCACGGCGGTCGGCGCGCCCTACTAGCGCCGGCCGGGCCGGTCCCTCAGCCGATGGTGACCGGCCGGCCCTTGCGGATCTGCACCACGGCGGCCGGGTACTGGGGCTCGCGGGCCGCGTCGAAGGAGAACGTGCCCAGGACCGACGGGACCTTGCGCAGGCCGGCCAGCGCGTCGCGCAGGGCCGGCCCCGTGGCGCCGCCGCTGCGGGTCAGCGCGGTGTAGAGCAGCATCACGCCGGCGTAGGCCTGGGCGGCGAACTGGTCGGGCGCCGTGCCGTAGCGCGTGCGGTAGCTCGTCTCGAACGCGGCGCTGCCCGGGGTCTTGCGCCCGGCGACCCAGGCCGAGCCCGAGATCGCGCCCTCGGCGGCGCCCTTGGTCTGCTCGTAGAGGCCGGGGGCGTTGAAGGCGTTGCCGCCGATGAACGGCACCTTCTTCAGCGCGGCGCGCTTGCGGGCGCCGATCATCGCCTTGACCACGTCGCCCTGCAGCGCGCTGATGACCAGCGCGTCCGGCTTCGTCCGCGCGGCGGCGTTCAGCGCCCGGGCCAGCGCGGCGGGCGAGTCCGAGGCGAAGGGGCGGTCGGCGGTCACCGTCACGCCGTTGGCCCGCAGCGCCCGGCGGAACACGGCGTTGCTGCTCTTGGAGTAGGCGTCGGGGGTGGCCCACACGATCGCCACGCGCTTGAGCTTGAAGCGCTTCTTGGCCACCTTCACCGTCTGGGGCTGCACGACCCGCTCGGCCAGCGAGTTGCGGAACACGTTGTCCCCCATCTCGGTGATGCCGTCCGCGGTGTTGGAGATGCCCAGCACCGGGACGCCGCGCAGCTGGGCGAGGGGGTCGGCGATGAACGCCGCGCCGGACAGCGTCGGGCCGAGCAGGGCCACGGCGCCGTCGTCGATCAGCGAGGCGAAGGCCGCCTTGGCCGTCTCCCCGGTCGAGGCGTCGTCGCGGATCTGCAGCGCAAGCACCCCGGGCACGCCGGCCGTCGCGTTGAGCTCGTCGACGGCGAGCTGGGCGCCCTTGACCTGCTGCTGGCCGTAGACGGCGGCCGGGCCGGTCTGCGAGAAGACGGCGCCGATGGTCGGCGGCGCGGGCGGATCCGCGGCTCCGGCCACGGCGGGCGACAGCGCGGCCACGAGGGCGCACGCGATGAGCGAGACGGTGGTCGGCAGGCGCATGAGGCGAGAAGGTACCGGCGCGCGGCGGGTCCGTGCGCCATCCCCGTATGCTCGCGGGCATGTCGGCCGAGCCGCAGACCAGCGCACCGCTGGACCCCGCCGAGCTGCAGGCCGCCGTCGACAGGCTGCGGTGGTTCCACACCATCGACCTGGGCCACGGCATCGTCACCCCGGGGCAGGACGAGACGCCGCAGAAGCTCGCGCAGCTCCACCTCCCGGAGCGGATGGACGGGCTCTCGGTCCTGGACGTCGGCGCGTGGGACGGGTTCTTCTCCTTCGAGTGCGAGCGCCGCGGCGCCGCGCGCGTCGTGGCCGTCGATCCCGCCTGCTGGAACCCGCCCGTCTGGGGCGAGCGGGGCTGGGGCACCAAGGAGCCGTTCGAGCTGGCCCACCGCGCGCTGGGATCCAGCGTCGAGACGCTGGACGTGCAGCTCCTGGACCTCTCCCCGGAGACGGTCGGCGCATTCGACATCGTCCTGTTCCTCGGCGTCTTCTACCACCTGCCCGACCCGTGGCAGTACGTCGAGCGGGTCTCCAGCGTGTGCTGCGGCCTGCTCGTGGTGGAGACCCACGCGGACCTGCTCGACCTGCGCCGGCCGGCCATGGCCTTCTACCC
>CAZXNX010000201.1:0-5146 GCA_964642225.1 uncultured Solirubrobacteraceae bacterium
GTGTCCCGGGACCCGGGGACCGGCTCGCGCGGCCGCGCCCTCGCCTACGGTTGAGCGGATGCGGGCGCGCCTTCTCCTCTCGATCGCGGTCGGCGCGCTGGCGCTGGCCGTCGCGCCGTCCGCCGGCGCCGCCTCCGCGCTGCCCTCGGGCCGCACGAGCTACCGGGACCTGGGCGCCTACACCCGCGACCTGGACGGGATCGTGGCGCGCAACCCCACCCTGGCCCGGCGCGTGTCCCTGCGCGAGACGACCGTCGAGGGCCGCGTCGTGCGCGGCGTGGAGCTTGCCGCCGACGTCACCGCGCTCGACGACGGCCGCCCGACGTTCCTCGTCACCGGCCTGACGCACGCGCGGGAGTGGTCCAGCGGCGAGGTCGCCATGGAGTGGGCGCTCGACCTCGCGAAGTCCTACGGGCACGAGCGCCGCGTCACCCGCCTGCTGCGCCGCGTGCGGATCGTGATCATCCCCGTGGTCAACCCCGACGGGTTCGTCACCTCCCGGTCCGCCGCGGCCGGCACCGACGCCCGCCAGCACCGCACGAACTGCGCCCCGTCCGGCGTCGTCGAGGCGGGACTGCCCTGCGCCCAGCGCTCCGGGGTGGACCTCAACCGCAACCACGGCTTCGCGTGGGGCGGCGTCGGGGCCGACACCCATCCCGGCGGCGAGCGCTACCGGGGGCCGTCGCCCTGGTCGGAGCCCGAGTCGCGCGGCCTGCACGAGCTGGAGGCGGGCCGGCAGGTCACCGGCGTGGTGAGCCTGCACAACTACGGCGGCTCCGTGCTGCGCCAGCCGGGGTACCGCTCCTTCGGCCGGCTGCCCGACGAGCGCCGCCAGGCCGCGCTGGGCCGGCGGATGGCCGACGCCGCCGGCTACGTGAGCACGCCCGCCGACCAGCTCTACGACGCCACCGGCGCCCAGGAGGACTGGGCGTACGTGAGCCAGGACGCGCTCGCGTACACGATCGAGATCGGGGGCCGCGCCTTCCAGGGGCCGTTCCGCACCGACGTTGTGCAGCAGTACGCCGGGCGCCCGCGCACCGAGAGCGCCGGCAAGGGGCTGCGGGAGGCGCTGCTGCTCGGCGCCGAGGCGGCCGCCGCCCCGTCCGGCCACGGGGTGATCACCGGCACCGCGCCCGGCGTGCGGCTGCTGACCCTGGAGCGCTCCTTCACCACCGCCACCAGCGCGGTGTGCGCCGAGGACCTCGCCGCGCACACCTGCCCGTCGCCGCTGGCCCCGATCCTCATCCCGGACGGCATCTCCACCACGATGAAGGTGCCCGCCTCGGGCGTGTTCCGCTGGCAGGTGGCGCCGTCCACCGGGCCGCTGGACGAGCGCGCCGGCCGCACCACCGCGTGGACGCTGCGCTGCGAGGCCCCCGAGGGGTTCCCGCTCGGGACGCAGCAGGTCACCGTCCGGCGCGGGCAGGTGCGCACGGTCCAGGGCGCCTGCACCGGCCGTCGCTGAGCCGGCCCGGCGGGGCCGGTCGTCACGAACCCGGCACGTCGCCGGCACGCAGATGGCACGGCGCGGGGGTAGAGATGACACGCGGTCGGCCGCGAACATGTGTTCCCGTCCGGTTCCGTCCGGAACGGGATCTAGATTTCCGCACTCTGCAGTAGGAGAAAGGGAAGTGACGACGATGGCCGCAACCGAGCAGGAGAAAGCCGCCCAGGCCCGCGATACCGCGTTGCAGGGCGCCCTGACGCAGATCGAGCGCCAGTTCGGCAAGGGCAGCCTGATGCGCATGGGCGACCCGGGCTCCCGCGTCCCGATCGCCGGGATCCCGACGGGCGCACTGTCGCTGGACCTCGCGCTCGGCATCGGCGGCGTGCCGCGCGGCCGCATCGTGGAGATCTTCGGCCCGGAGTCCTCGGGCAAGACGACGCTCGTCTACCACATCATCGCCGAGGCCCAGAAGATGGGCGGCGTCTGCGCCTTCATCGACGCCGAGCACGCGATGGACCCGCTCTACGCCCAGAACATCGGGCTCGACATCGACGAGCTGCTCGTCTCCCAGCCCGACTACGGCGAGCAGGGCCTGGAGATCGCCGACATGCTCGTGCGCTCCGGCGCGGTCGACGTGGTGGCGATCGACTCCGTCGCGGCGCTCACGCCGCGGGCCGAGCTCGAGGGCCAGATGGGCGACCAGACGGTCGGCCTGCAGGCCCGCATGATGTCCCAGGCGATGCGCAAGCTCGCCGGCAACCTGAACCGGACCCAGACGGCCTGCATCTTCGTCAACCAGATCCGCGAGAAGGTCGGCGTCATGTTCGGCTCGCCGGAGACGCAGCCGGGCGGCCGGGCGCTGAAGTTCTACTCGTCCCAGCGCCTGGACATCCGGCGCATCGAGACGCTCAAGGACGGCACCGAGGCCGTCGGCAACCGCGTGCGGGTCAAGGTCGTCAAGAACAAGGTGGCGCCGCCGTTCCGCCAGGCCGAGTTCGACATCGAGTTCGGCAAGGGCATCTCGACCTCGGGGTGCATCCTGGACCTCGGCATCGAGCACAACATCGTCACCAAGTCCGGCTCGTTCTTCTCCTACGGCGACGAGCGGCTCGGACAGGGCCGCAACAACGCCAAGGGCTTCCTGGACGAGCATCAGGAGGTGGCGCGGGAGATCGAGGACAAGATCTACGTCGCCCTGGGCATCGATCGCAACGCCGAGCTGGGCGCCCCGATCGTGGAGCCGGACGTCGAACAGGCGGCATGACCTCCCGCGAGCGCGCGCTTGACCCCGAGGCCCGGCTCCAGGACGCGCTGGACGCGGCCTACCGGTACCTCGGGCATCGCGACCGCACCGTGCAGGAGGTGCGCCGGCACCTGGAGATGCGACGCGTCGAACCGGAGACGATCGACGCGGCCGTCGCCTCGCTGGCCGAGAGCGGCTACCTCGACGACGCGCGCTACGCGGTGCGGTTCGCCGAGGACCGACGCTCGCTGGACTCCTGGGGCGCCGACCGGATCGCGCGCAAGCTCGTGTCCGTCGGCATCGCGCCGGAGTACATCGAGGCGGCCGTCGCCGCGCAGGGAGCCGACGAGGAGCTGGCCGCCGCGGTGGCCGTGCTGGAGCGCCGGATGCGCGTGGCGCCCGCCGACGACCGTGAGCGCGGCAAGGCCTTGGGGCTCCTCGTGCGCCGGGGCTACTCGCTCGACCTCGCCCACGAGGCCGTGCGGGCCTTCGAGCGCTCCGCGCCGCAGGCCGCCTGAGCGGTTCTGCGCGGCGCCCGGGTGGGCGCGTACTAAGATGGCGGCAGGAGTTGAGAGCCGGCCCGTTCGCGGGCCGTAGCGTGTGAGAAGCCCATGTCGTTTGATGCTGTGAACGCCTCAGGAACCCACCCTTCGACCATGGATCCCGGCCCGCGGGGGCGGCCCGGGACACGATGTCCCTGACCCCCGAGCACCCCTGAAGCACCGGCCCACGCCGGACACATCGCCACGACGTTTCACGCACCGGTTCTCGCTCCACGACACGGAGAGACAGGCGGGTCCGACGGGCCCGCCGCACGGAGAGGACGGGCTATGGACGTGGTGATCGGAGCGGCGCTGCTGGCGGTGGGCATCATTGTCGCCGCGCTCGTGACGAGCCGCTCGCGGGCCGCGCGGGGCGCCGGAGGCGAGGTTGCGCCGGCCACCGTGGTGCCAGCCGCCGACGTCGCCCGGATCGCCGCCGAGCGCGAACAGCTGCAGATGCGCATCGACGACCTGCAGCGCCGCGAGCAGGACGTCGGCCGGCGGGAGCAGGCGCTCGCCGAGCAGACCGAGCGGCTGCACGCCGAGCGCGAGGAGCAGTCGCTGCGCCGTGCCGAGCTGGACCGTGAGCTGGAGCGGATCTCCGGCATCAGCGCCGGACAGGCCCGCCAGGCGCTCCTGAAGGAGGTCCAGGACGCCGCCCGCCACGACGCGGCCCGCCTCACGCGCCAGATCGAGGAGGAGACCAAGCAGGACGCCGAGCGCCGCGTCCGCTCGATCCTCTCGGTGGCGATGCAGCGGCTTGCCGCCGGCCACGCCGCGGAGACCACCGTCTCGGTCGTCGCGCTGCCCAGCGACGACATGAAGGGCCGCATCATCGGCAAGGAGGGGCGCAACATCCGCGCCCTGGAGAACCTCACCGGCGTGGACTTCATCATCGACGACACCCCCAACGCCGTCGTGCTCAGCGCCTTCGACGGGGTCCGGCGCGAGATCGCCCGCATGACCCTGGAGCGGCTCCTGCAGGACGGGCGCATCCATCCCGCCCGCATCGAGGAGACCTACTACCAGGCCAAGTCCGACCTGGACGCCCACCTCGTCAAGGCGGGGGAGGAGGCGGTGCTGGAGGCCGGGGTGCAGGGGCTGGACCCCGAGCTCGTGCGGTACCTGGGCCGCCTGCGCTTCCGCACGAGCTACGGCCAGAACGTGCTGGCCCACTCGGTCGAATGCGCCAACCTCGCGGCCATGCTGGCCGACGAGCTGGGCGCCGGCGCCGCGACGGCCCGCCGCGCCGCGCTGCTGCACGACATCGGCAAGGCCGTCTCCCACGAGATCGAGGGGCCGCACGCGCTCGTGGGCGGTGAGCTGGCCCGCCGCCACGGCGAGTCCGAGGCGGTCGCCCACGCCATGGAGGCCCACCACAACGAGGTCGACCCCCAGACCGTCGAGGCGGTGATCGTGCAGACGGCCGACGCGCTCTCCGGCGCCCGGCCCGGCGCCCGCGGCGAGTCGCTGGAGTCCTACGTCAAGCGGCTGCGCGAGCTGGAGCACATCGCCGAGCGCCACGAGGGCGTGGACAAGGTCTATGCCATGCAGGCGGGCCGGGAGATCCGCGTCATCGTCACGCCGGACACGATCGACGACGACGGCGCCGTCGGCCTCTCGCGGGCGATCGCCCGCGAGATCGAGCAGCAACTGGAGTACCCGGGGCAGATCAAGGTCACGGTGATCCGCGAATCGCGGGCCGTCGACTACGCCAAGTGAGGAGCGCCGGGCTACCCTTCGCCGTCATGGCCGACGCCAAGCGCTACCACGTCACCACGTTCGGGTGCCAGATGAACGAGCACGACTCCGAGCGCATGAAGGGCATGATCGAGGCGCTCGGCTACCAGGCGGCCGCCTCCCAGGACGACGCCGACCTGATCCTCTTCAACACCAGCTCGATCCGCGAATCCG
>CAZXNX010000202.1:0-5135 GCA_964642225.1 uncultured Solirubrobacteraceae bacterium
CCTTCAACCGCGTCGTCGATTCGCTTCCCGACGACTGGACGGACCTCGAGTTCGACCTGCGGATCTTCGACGAGCAGCGCTACATCGAGGCGGCCACGTACATGGTCACCTGTAACGCGCAGCCGTACTCCAAGCACGACTGGCACTGGCGCGTGCTCGTCGCCCACCGGTTCGGGCACGGCGCCGCCGTCCCGGCCGTGCACGGCACGCTGAAGCTCCTGGACGACGCCGGCATCGACGGCGAGATGGCGGTGCGCGAGGTGCGCACCGGCCGCGTCGAGGTCCACCACTCGTGGGGCCGGCCCGAGTCGGTCAACGAGGAATTCCGCCGCATCAACGCGCAGTAGCCGGCATGGACGAGGTCCAGGTCGAGTTCCAGGAGGGCGTCGCCACCCTCATCCTCGACGCGCCGCAGCGCCGCAACGCGCTCACCGCCGCGATGGCGGCCGAGGTGATCGCCGCCTGCAACCTGATCGACGACGACGAGACCGTCGGCGCCGTGGTGGTGGCCGGGACCGGCGAGGCGTTCTGCGCCGGCGGGGACCGCGCCACGCTCCGCGCCGTCGGCGCGGCCGCCGAGGATCCCGACGCCATCGGCGAGCTGCGCTCGATCTACGACGTCTTCGTGCGCGTGGGGGCGCTGCGGGCGCCCACCATCGCCGCGGTCCACGGCGCCGCCGTGGGAGCCGGCCTCAACCTCGTGCTCGCCACGGACCTGCGCGTCGTCGCCCACGACGCGCGCCTGCTCGGCGGCTTCCAGCGCATCGGCCTGCATCCCGGTGGCGGCAACATCACGCTGCTGGCCCGCACGGCCGGGCGGGAGGCCGCCATGGCGATGACGGCCTTCGGCGAGGAGATCGACGGCGACCGCGCCGTGGCGCTCGGCCTGGCCTGGGCCGCCGTGCCGGCCCCCGACGTGCGCGCCCGGGCGTGGGAGATGGCCCGGCGGGCGGCGGCCGACCCCGAGCTGGCCCGCGCGGTCATCGCCTCGGCCCGGCAGGAGCTGGGCCCGCCCGGCGTCTCGTGGGCGCAGGCGCTGGAGATCGAGGTGGGGCCGCAGCTGCAGTCCCTGGCCCGCTCCCTGCGCGACGGCCGTCTCGGCTAGTTCCCGAACCAGAAGGTGTCGAGCACGTCCGGCGGCTTGCGGGTGATGCCGACCTTGGCCTCCCACGCCGACCACTGGTCCAGATGCGGGCGGTTGAAGGTGCCGAACGAGCGCACGCCGACGGTGAAGGCGGGGGAGACGGCGGTGAGCTGGGCGGCGAGCTCCTTGGCGTTGAGCCCGGGCACCTGGCGCGTCATGGCCGACACCGCCGAGGCGGGATCGGCGATCGTCTCGGTGTAGCCACGGCGCAGCGTGTCGCGCAGCGCCTCCACCACCTGGGGGTTCTCGTCGATCGTCTCCTGCCGGGCGGCGATCACCAGCTCCGGGTAGGAGGGGGCGCCGTACTGGTCCACGCGGAACTCGCGGATCCCGGGCCGGCGCGCCCGGGCGGCCAGCCCCTCGACGTTCCAGAACGCGGTCGCCGCGTCGACCTTGCCGCCGACGAGGGCCGCGACCGCGTTGAAGCCGATGGTGATCTTCCGGACCGTCGCCGGATCCCCGCCCCCGCCGCGCACGACGGTGTCCAGCACCGCCTCGTCGCTGGGCAGGCCGGTCACGCCGGCGCGCCTGCCGTTGAGGTCACGCGGGGTCTTGACGTCCGGCTGGGCCAGCACCGCGGCCAGGGGCACCTGCACGAGCGGCACGACCCCGACGACGTCGGCGCCGCTCTGGCGGGCCAGCGCGAGATCGTGGATGTCGAGGATCGCGAAGTCGGCCCGGCCGCCCACCAGCTCCTTGAGCGCGTCGGTGGAGGCGCCGGGCGGCGCCACCTTGAGGTTGAGCCCCTCGGCGCCGTCGAAGCCACGGTCCACCGCGAGGTAGATCCCCGCGTGCACGGCGTTGGGCGTGAAGTCCAGGACGAGCGACGTGTCGCGGTCGGTGGGCTGGCCGCCACCGCCGCCGCAGCCGGTGAGGGCCGCCGCTCCGAGCACGGCGGCGGCGATGAGCGGCAGGAGCAGGGCCGGGCGGTTGCGGGTCACCGCGCGAGCATAGGTTCTCCCCGCGCCGTCGCGCCGCGCGGCCGCGCGTGGAGCGGGGCCGGGGGAGCGGACATCTAGACTTGCCGCATGCGGCGCCGTGTCACCTTCTCACGCAACGTCACGTTGTCCCTTTCGCGGACGTGCGTGTCCCACTGCAAGTACTGCGCGTTCCAGACGCACCAGCCCCATCTGCACACGCCCGATGAGGTGATCGCCCAGCTCGACGCGGCCAAGCGCCGCAACGTCAAGGAGCTGCTGATCCTCACGGGCGACCAGCCCGACCACCATCCCGGCGTCGTCGCGCGGCTGCGGGAGCTGGGCCACGCGGACTTCGTCGCCTACGTCGTGTGGGTGTGCGAGCGGGCGCTGGAGCGCGGCCTGCTGCCGCACACCAACCTCGGCGCGCTGTCGGCGCAGGACCTGCTGCGGCTGCGCGAGGTGACGGCCTCCCAGGGCGTGATGCTCGAGTCGATCCGGCCCGACCTCGTCGCCCATCAGGGCTCCCCGACCAAGGTCCCGGCCGTGCGCCTGGAGACGATCCGCGCCGCCGGCGAGCTGAAGATCCCCTTCACCAGCGGGATCCTCGTCGGCATCGGCGAGACGGGGCAGGACCGGCTCGACGCGCTGGCCGCGCTGGCCGAGCTGCACGCCGAGCACGGCCACCTGCAGGAGGTCATCCTGCAGAACTTCGTCCCCCACGACCGCTACTACGGGGAGGAGGTCGCCGACATCGCCGACGAGGCCGCCTCGCGCTACTGGCGCACCGGAATTGGTGCCCACCCACCCCAACCGGAGCTGCCGCTGCCCGACTGGGCGTGCGAGGTGACGATCGAGGACATGAAGGTCCTCATCGCCGAGGTGCAGCGGCTGATGCCCGGCGTGGGGATCCAGATCCCGCCGAACCTGGCCGACTGGTGGCCGGAGCTGGTGGCCGCCGGCGCCACCGACCTGGGCGGCCTGAGCGCCAACGGCGACCACATCTCGCCCGAGCATCCCTTCCCGTCGCCCCACCAGGTGCGCAAGACCCTGGCCGCCGACGGCGTCGCCCTCACCGAGCGGCTGTGCGTCTACCCGCAGTACATCGACGCCGAGTGGGTCGCACAAGGCGTGCTCGACACGATTCGCCAGACCTACTGGAGCTTCATCCCGCGCCGCGGCTCCGGCCGGCGGCAGGAGCGCACGATCCACCGGGAGCTGGTCCCGGGGGCGATCGCCAAGGGCCGCGACGGGATCGCGCTGAGCGAGGACGAGCTGACGGCGATGTTCGCCGAGACGCGCCCCGAGGCGATCGAGGACATGCGCCAGGCGGCCGACGAGCTGCGCGCGGAGGTGGCCGGCGACACCGTCACGTTCGTGGTCAACCGCAACATCAACATGAGCAACGTGTGCACCGTGGGCTGCGCGTTCTGCGGCTTCGGGCAGGGCAAGCGCTCCCCCGAGGCCTACGACGTCGAGCAGCAGGAGTTCGTCGACCGCGTGCACCAGGCGATCGACTACGGCGCCACCGAGCTGTGCATGCAGTCGGGGATCCATCCCGACTGGCAGCTCGACGACTACCTTGCCTGGCTGCGCCTGGCCAAGGAGACCGGGCTGCGCGCCGGGGTGGACCTGCACCTGCACGCGTACTCGCCGATGGAGATCGCCCACATGGTCGACATCTCCGGCCTGCCGCCGAGCGAGGTGTTCGCCCGGCTGCGCGACGCCGGCCTGGGCTCCACGCCCGGCACCGCCGCCGAGGTGCTCCACGACGGCGTGCGCGAGCGCATCAGCCCCAACAAGCTCCCCGTCGACCGGTGGGTGGAGATCATCGAGGCCTCCCACCGGGCCGGCCTGCGCTCCACGTCGACCGTCATGTTCGGCCACATCGAGGAGCCGTGGGAGCTGGCCGAGCACATGCGGGTCATCCGCGAGTTGCAGGAGCGCACCGGCGGGATCACCGAGTTCGTCCCGCTGAGCTTCATCCCCTTCCACACGCTGCTGGGCCGCACGCACGGCATCGAGGAGATCTCACGCGAGGAGAACCTCAAGCACACCGCGGTCTTCCGCCTGGCCCTGGGACGCACCATCCCCAACGTCCAGGCATCATGGGTGAAGATGGGCCTGGACGTCGCGACCGAGTCGCTGCGGTGGGGCGTCAACGACCTGGGAGGAACCCTCATGGAAGAGAACATCAGCCGGCTCGCCGGCAGCTATCACGGGGTCAAGCTCGACCCCGACGACCTGATCGGCGCCGCGCACGCCGCCGGCCGCCCGGCCGCCGAGCGCACCACGCTGTACGGGATCCGCGAGCAGCATCCGCTGGCCGACTACGCCACCTACCTGGCCCTGGCCGGAGAGGGCGTCTGATGGCCGGCGAGGAGACCGAGGCGATCACCGCCCAGGGGCTGGAGGAGCTGAAGGCCGAGCTGCACCACCTGGAGACCGTCGGCCGCCGCGAGATGGCGGCCGTCATCCTCGCCGCGCGCGAGGAGGGCGACCTCAAGGAGAACACCGAGTACCACCAGGCCAAGGAAGCCCAGGGCCTGATGGAGACGAAGATCCTGCGCCTGCAGGAGCGCCTGCGCCGCGCCCAGGTGGTCGAGGCCGACACGTCCTCCAAGGTCGTCGTCTTCGGCTCGACGGTGACGATCACCGACGTGCCGACCGGCAAGCAGCAGACGTGGACCCTCGTGGGCCCGACCGAGGCCAGCGTGGCCGACGGCAAGCTCTCCAGCGAGTCGCCGATCGCCCGCGCCCTGATGGGCGCCGCGCCCGGCGACACCGTCGCCGTCGAGACGCCCAAGGGCAAGCGCGAGCTCACCGTCGACAAGCTGGGCTAGCGCCCGAGCTCCAGGAAACGATCGCTCAGCGATCGTTTCCTGGAAGTCAGAGGAAGAGGTCCTCGTCGGGCGGCCGGCGCAGCACGGCGGCGCCCGGCCCGTCGTCCGACGTGACGTGCTCGCCGAGGCCGCGCACCAGCGCGGCCGGGGTCGCGCCGTCCTTGGCCCGCACCAGGTCGGCCGCGGCGGCCACCTGGTCGGCGACGGCGATCCACGTGGCCTGCAGGCGCC
>CAZXNX010000203.1:0-5124 GCA_964642225.1 uncultured Solirubrobacteraceae bacterium
GGCCAGATGAGCCGCAGCGGGGGCACGCGCAAGCGGCCGCCCGCGGCCGGCGCCGGCGACGGCGGGGGCGGCGGCGCCCGCTCGGACCTGCTCGCTCGGCTGATCGTCGCGATCCCCGCCCTGATCGTCGTCGTGGTGGTGGTCGCCCAGGGCGGCTGGGTGTTCGCCGCCGTCATCGCCGCGCTCGGCGTCATCTGCCTCGGCGAGCTCTTCACCATGTTCGACCGCACGCACCCGGTGCGCCTGGCCGGGTTCATCGGGATCGTCGGCGTGATCCTCGCCGCCCAGCTCGGCGGGCCCAGCGCCGTGCTCGGCGGCCTGGCCGCGTGCATCCCGCTGGTCTTCCTCCTGGGCATCGTGCAGCCACGGGCGCCGGGCGCGGCGGGTATCGCCGTCACCCTGATGGGGCTGACCTGGATCGGACTGGGCCTGGCCCACACCGTGCTGCTGCGCGACCTGCCCCACGGCGACGGCATCGTCATCGACGTGGCCGTCGGCACGTTCGTGGGCGACACGGCCGCCTACCTCGGCGGCCGCGCCTTCGGGTCGCGCAAGCTCGCCCCCTCCATCTCGCCGAACAAGACCGTCGAGGGTCTGCTCATCGGCATCGTCGGCGCCGTCATCGCCGTGTGGTTCGCCGGCGTCTACCAGGAGTGGCTGTCGGGCCCGCAGGCGCTGCTGCTCGGCCTGGCCGTCGCCGTCGTGGCGCCGCTGGGCGATCTGCTGGAGAGCTACCTCAAGCGCGATGCCGGCACCAAGGACACGGGCCGCCTGTTCGGCGCCCACGGCGGCGCGCTGGACCGGGTCGACGCGATCCTCTTCACCGCGATCGCCGGCTACTACGTCTGGAGCGCGATGCTCGGATGAGGCGCCTGTTGATCCTCGGCTCGACCGGCTCCATCGGCGTGCAGGCACTGGACGTGGTCGGCCGGGCCGACGACCTCGAGATCGTCGGGCTGAGCGCCCAGGGCTCGTGGGAGCAAGTGCTGCAACAGGCGATCGCCCACGGGGTCGACCGCATCGCGCTGACCGACGCGGACGCCGCCGCCCAGGCCGCCGAGGCATGGACGGACGGCGAGGTGCTGGTCGGGGCCGAGGGTCTCGTGCAGCTCGTGGTGGAGTCGGGCGCCGACCTCGTCCTCAACGCGCTCGTGGGCTCCGCCGGCCTCGGCCCCACCGTCGCCACGCTGGGGGAGGGCATCGACCTGGCCCTGGCCAACAAGGAGTCGCTCGTGGTGGGGGGCGAGCTGGTGATGGCGCTGGCCGAGGCCACCGGCGCCCAGGTGCTGCCCGTGGACTCCGAGCACTCTGCGCTCTTCCAGCTGCTGGACGGCGAGCCCGTGGGCAGCGTCGACCGGCTCCTGCTCACCGCCTCCGGCGGCCCGTTCCGCGGCCGCACGCGCCAGGAGCTCCAGGGCGTGACCGTCGCCCAGGCGCTGGATCACCCGACGTGGGCGATGGGCGGCAAGATCACCATCGACTCCGCCACGCTCATGAACAAGGGCCTGGAGGTCATCGAGGCCCACCACCTCTTCGGCACGCCGTACGAGCACATCGACGTGGTCGTGCACCCGCAGTCGATCGTGCACTCGCTCGTGCAGCTGTGCGACGGCTCCACGCTGGCCCACCTCGGGTACCCGGACATGCGCGTGCCGATCGCCTTCGCCCTGCACCACCCGGCACGGGTCGACCTGCCGGTGGACCGCCTGGATCTCGCCGCGCTCGGCTCCCTGCAGTTCGAACCGGTGGACACCGACACGTTCGCCTGCCTGCGCCTGGCCCGGGAGGCGGGGGAGGCCGGCGGCACCGCCCCGTGCGTGCTGAACGCGGCCAACGAGATCGCCGTGCACGCCTTCCTGGACGGGCGCCTCTCCTTCACCGGCATCGCGGAGGTGGTGGAGGGGACGCTCGACGCGCTGGGCAGCGACCCGATCCGCGCGTTCGAGACGCTCTACGACGCGGACCGCCGCGCCCGCGAGCACGCCAGCACCCTGATCTAGGCCATCGTGCGGGTCCTTATCCGCCGCTGAGGCAAGCCTGCCATCCTGTTGCCGGTGAGTTGGGTCCTCGCCTTCCTGGGCTTCGCCGCCCTCATCGTCCTGCACGAGTTCGGGCACTTCACCGCCGCCAAGGCGGTGGGCATGCGCGTGGAGCGGTTCGCCCTCTTCTTCCCGCCCCTGCTCTTCAAGGTCAAGCGCGGTGAGACGGAGTACGGCATCGGGGCGATCCCCCTCGGGGGCTACGTGAAGATCACCGGCATGAACCCCAACGAGGAGGTTCCGCCGGAGGCCGTGGACCGGGCCTACTACAAGCAGCCGGTGTGGAAGCGGATCGTCGTCATCTCCGCCGGCCCGGCCATGAACTTCCTCATCGCCTTCGTCCTGCTGTGGGCGATCTTCTGGTCCAACGGCTTCACCGACTCGACCAAGCAGGTCGACAAGGTCACCCCCGGCTCGCCGGCGGCGCAGGTGCTCCGGCCGGGCGAGTCGATCGTCGCGGTCGACGGGCGGACCGGGCCGATCGCCACGCTGAGCAAGCAGATCGGCACCCACAAGTGCGCGGGCGCCCCCACGGACGGCTGTCTGGCCGCCACCCCGGCGGTCCTCACCGTCCGCCGCGTGGTCGACGACAACGGGACGCTGCGCACCGTCACGCGGACGGTCGAGGCCCGGCCGCGGTACGAGGCCGACGCGCGGCGCACCCTGCTCGGCTTCAACTTCGGCCAGCGCACCATCCCCATCGGCCCGTTCGACGCCGTGCAGCGCTCGGTGAGCGCCATGTGGGAGGTGGGGACCAAGACCGTCACGTCGATCAGCAAGCTCTTCTACGACGAGCAGGCCCGCAAGCAGGTCTCGGGCGTGGTCGGCTCCTACGAGGCCACCCGCCAGTCCTTCGACTTCAACACCACCCGGGCGCTCTTCGTCCTGGCGATCATCTCGCTGTCGCTGGCGATCGTGAACCTCTTCCCGTTCCTGCCCCTGGACGGCGGGCACATCTTCTGGGCGCTGGCCGAGAAGGTGCGCGGCCATCCGATCTCCTACCGGGTGATGGAGCGCGCCAGCGTGGTCGGGTTCGCGCTCGTGATCTTCCTGTTCGCCGTGGGGTTGAGCAACGACATCGGGCGCCTCAACGGTGAGGGGTTCGGCGTGCGGTAGTAGGCTCGCGCCTGGAAGCACCCGGTGGAGTCCATACTTCACTGAACGTTCCGGTTCATGCGAGAGAGAGGGTCGTCCAGACCATGGAGAGTTCCACCGCCGTCCGCCGTGCCATCGACGCGTCCACGATCGCCGAGGCGTTCCGGATCACGGTCGCCCAGCGACCGGACGAGGTCGCCGTGCGGACCAAGGACGACGAGGTCACCCTCACCTGGCAGCAGCTCCAGGACCGGGCCGACGCCCTCGCCGGCGGCCTCGCCGGCCTGGGCCTCCAGAAGGGCCAGTGCGTGGCCATCCTGCTCGCCAACCGCCCAGAGTTCCATCTCGTCGACCTCGCGGTCATGCAGGTCGGCGGCACCCCCTTCTCGATCTACCCGACGTACGCGCCCGGGCAGATCGCCTACGTGGTGCAGGATGCCGACGCGCGCATCCTCGTCACCGAGCCGGGCTTCCTGGACAACGTCCTGGCCGCCCGCGAGGAGCTGCCGCACCTCGAGCACATCATCGTGCTGGACACCGGCGGCGACGTGCCCGAGGGCTGCCTGGCCCTGGAGGACGTGGAGGGCGCCAACCCCTCCTTCGACGTGGAGGCCTCCGTCGCGGCGCTGCAGCCCGACGACGTCCTCACCCTGATCTACACCTCCGGGACCACCGGGCCGCCCAAGGGCGTGCAGCTGGCCCACCGCAACCTCCTCACCGCGGTGAGCGGGATCGAGGAGATCGTGCAGTTCCCGGCCGGCTCGCGGGTCGTCTCCTGGCTGCCCGCCGCCCACATCGCCGAGCGCGCCGCACACCATTACCTGCCGATCGTCTTCGGCCTGCAGGTGACGACGTGTCCCGTGGCCCGCGACGTCATGTCCTACCTGCCCGCGGTGCGCCCGCAGTGGTTCTTCGCCGTGCCGCGCATCTGGGAGAAGCTCAAGGCCGGCCTGGAGACGATGGTCGCCGGGATGCCCGAGGAGCAGCGCGCCCAGGCCGAGGCCTCCCTGGCCGCGGCGATCGAGAAGGTCCGCCTCGAGCAGCGGGGCGAGGCCGTGCCCGAGGAGCTGGCGGCCCAGGTCGCGGCGGCGGACGAGAACATGTTCGCGAACCTGCGCGCGATGCTCGGCCTCGACCAGGTCGTGGCCATCAACGTCGGCGCGGCGCCCACCCCCGTGGAGGTGCTCGAGTTCTTCCACGCGATCGGGCTGCCCCTGTCGGAGCTGTGGGGCATGAGCGAGACGTGCGGCGCCGGTACCGTCAACCCGCCCTCGCGCATCAAGATCGGCACCGTCGGGCCGCCCGCGCCGGGCGTGGAGATCTCCCTGGCCGAGGACGGCGAGGTGCTCGTCCGCGGCGGCATCGTGATGATCGGCTACCGCAACCTCGATGAGAAGACGGCAGAGACGATCGACACGGACGGCTGGCTGCACACCGGGGACATCGGCACGATCGACGAGGACGGGTACCTCAAGATCGTCGACCGCAAGAAGGAGATCATCATCAACGCGGCCGGCAAGAACATGTCGCCGGCCAACATCGAGGCCACCATCAAGACGGCGTCGCCGCTGATCGGCCAGGCCTGCGCGATCGGCGACGCCCGGCCGTACAACACCGCGCTCATCGTGCTGGACAGCGACTTCGCGCCCATGTGGGCCGGCCAGCACGGGATCGAGGACACCTCGCTGGAGAGCCTCGCCACGAACGAGGAGATGATCGCCGCCGTGCAGGCGGGCATCGACGCGGCCAACGAGAAGCTGGCCCGGGTCGAGCAGATCAAGAAGTTCATCATCGTCGAGGGCGACTGGCTCCCCGGCGGCGACGAGCTGACCCCGACCATGAAGCTCAAGCGCAAGCCGATCGACGCCAAGTACCACGACGCGATCGAGCAGCTCTACGCGAAGTAGGCGGCTGCGGTCCGGGGGTCCGGGCACAATGACGGGGTGACGACCCCCGAGGACCGCGCCGCCCGCCGGCGGCCGGTCAAGCC
>CAZXNX010000204.1:0-1093 GCA_964642225.1 uncultured Solirubrobacteraceae bacterium
GCAGGACTCGATCGCGTCGTAGCGCTTCTTCAGGTCGGCCTTCAGCAGCGCGTTGTAGCGCTGCAGCTTCGCGAAACCGGAGGGGGAGAGCGGCGCGTCCGTGCCCGCATCACCGAGCGTGCCCGCCGGCACCGTCGCCGTCCTCGTGGTCGTGGAGGTGGCATCACCACATGCCGCCAGCAGCGCGGCGCAGAGGATGACGGTCATGGCCGCGGCCGCAGTTCTGCGCATCCCGGCAACGTACCGGGCGTTTCTGGGAGATGCCTGGGACGCGCGCAAGCGGGCGCGGGCCCACTGCCTACGGGATGGGCTCGCTGTCTCTTCCGGTGAGCCGGTCGTCGTTCATCTGCTCATCGCACTGCTCGTACTGCGCCGCGGACGACGCCGCGCGCAGGCAGTGGCGGTTGATGAAGGTACGGTCGCTGCCGACGAACACCCCGGCCGCGCACAGCAGCAGCACGGCAAGGCCGGCGGGCATCCAGGCATCCCGGTCGTCGGTCGGCCACGCGGCGAGCCCGAGCAGGGCCACGATCTGGGCCACGAGCAGGACGGCCACCGGCACGCTGACCTCCGCGAGAGGGGCGACGAGGAAGAACGCCACGACCAGTCCCGCCGGGATGGCGAGCAGCAGGCGCTGCCACCATCGCGCGTCGTCCCACCAGCCCCACGAGGGGCGTTCGTCGATGGCCCACCACCAGCCCAGGAACGCCGGCAGCACCAGCAGGCTCAGCGGCCACAGGCCTCCGCCCGTGAGTGCCCATACGGCGATGGCCGCGACGACCGCGGCGACCGTCACGTAGTACGCCCGGACCCGTTGCTGCTCGGTCATGGAGTCCCTTGCCTCACGCAAGCCCGCCGCTCAGGGATACCTCGACGGGTCCGACGTTCGGCATGCGGTGAACCTACTGGCGAATTGCGCCGTCGTCCACACGTCGAGACACAGTGTGTGCCGAAACGGGCCGACGATGTCGGGAGCGGTGAGTCGCACATCTCAGGAATTCCCCAGGTCCATCGCCGAAGATGTGTCCCATGCGCTTCCTTGCCATGGTCATGATCACCGCGGCCGCCGCGCTGCTCGCGGCCGGATGCGGGT
>CAZXNX010000204.1:1103-5116 GCA_964642225.1 uncultured Solirubrobacteraceae bacterium
ACTCGACCTCCTCCACCGGCAGCGCCACGACCGCCACCGTGCCCGGAGGCCGTCTCGGGGACGCCGCGGCGGAATGCCCCCTGGAGCTGAACGGGACCTACGTGAAGTCGGCGTCGTGCCCGCCCCGGGGCATCATTTCCGCGGCCCAGTGGGTGGACGAGGGCCGCAAGCCGGGCGTGAAGTTCGTGGTGTGGGGGCCCGTGAAGGGCATCTCGGGAACCGGCGGGTTCGCGCGGGCGTACTGCTCGACAGCGGGCGGGAGCCCGGCGAGCCGTACGCCCGTCTATGGCACGGACGCCGGCATCGTCATGACCTCGCCGACTGCGAACGGCAAGAGCGACAAGCGCGCGCTGATCGAGGACTCGGGCCGCGCGCTCGCGGTCGACTGGCGCAACGCCAGCCTCTCCAGCTACGCCGTCCAGGTGTGGGGCGTCTGCGTCGGCCCGTGAGCCGGCGCCGGACTCAGCTGCAGCTGTACGACGGCTGGGGGATCGTGAGCGTGTGCCACTTCCCGCGGCTGTTGCCGTAGTCGGGGGCGACCTTGACCTTCGCCGAGCGGTAGACCGAGCGCACGTCCCCCGGGCCGACCTTGCACCGGCGCAGCTTGCTCAGCTCCACCTGCGCGAACCGGTTGGTGTAGTCGTCCGAGGTGCAGCTGGGCCGGCCGCCGATCGGCGAGGAGGCGTGACAGAACTCGCCGTACTCGCCGTAGGCGACGGCCTTCGACCCGCCCCAGCTCGTCCAGTGGAGGAACGCGAGACCGGAGTGGTCGTTGCGGAAGTCGACCTCGAGCGTGCTGGGGCGCTGCACCAGGATGGGCCCGTAGTCGCCATCGGGAATCCATGCCTTCGATGCCGCCCCCGCAGGGGAGGCTGCGGTGCCGGCGAGGCCCGCCGACAGCAGCGCAAGCGTGATGAGGAAGATCGATGAAGTGCGCATACCTCAACGGTAGAGAGCGGGAACGCGCCATTACGTGACACAGCGCATACATGCGAACATACGTTCGATGACGAGTCAGGGGAGCGCATACGCCAGGTTCCGCCGGGCGTTGCTGACCCGCAACATGGGGATGATCGATCCGGCGGCGCGGGAGCTGCCGGCCATCGCCCTGGATGACGCCCTGCGGATCCTCGCCGTGATGGCCGAGCAGTCGGACCCGCGCTACCCGCGCGCCGCGGCGCGGTGGGCGGCCCGCGTCACCACCGAGCAGCGGCTGGGGATGGCCGAGAGCCGCGACGTGCTGGCCCTGCTGGGGATGATGCCCAAGCATCCCGAGGCGGCGTTGGTGACGCTGCGGGAGTACGTCTGAGACGGCGAGCTACGTCGTCTTCCAGGACACCTGGAACGCGCGGCGCGTGTTCCCGTCGAACGTGCAGACGGCGTCGACCGTGGTGTCGTTGACGTGCTTGACGCAGCGCCAGCCGTCGATCCTGCCGTGCTTGAACAGCTCCAGCACGTGCTCCAGCGCCTCCTCGCAGCGCATCTGGACGGCGTCGATGTAGATCACCTTGATGCCCAGGACCTTCGTGGCGGTCTCCGCATCGCAGTGCTCGCCGCCCTGAGCGCCGAGCGTCCCGGACGGCACCGTGGCCGTCTTCGTGGCGGTGGATCCCGAGCCCGAGCTGCCGCAGGCGGCCAGGAGCACGCTGCACAGGACGATCAGGGCGACGGCGGTGGCGGACGGGCGCATCGACCGAGCCTAGCCCGCGAATCTGGGAGGAAGCTGGGAAAGCCCGCTCAGACGGCCGCGAGCGCCTCGACCCGCACGGGGATCCCATTCAGGAAGGCCATGCCGGCCAGCGGCTCCAGGTCCTCGGCGCGCGCCGAGGCCAGCACGTTGACGTTGGTCCCGCCGGCGGCATTGGCCACCTGCCAGCCCCCGGCGTGGCCCCAGCCGTGTGGCACCGCGATCACGCCGGGCATCATCTCGTCGGTGAGTCGTGCGGCGATGCGCACCTCGCCTGATGCCGACACGATCCGCACCTCGTCGCCGTCCCGCACGCCGAGCGCCGCCGCGTCGTCGGGGTGCAGCCGCGCGGTCTGCTCCCGCCCGCCCCGCATGAGCAGCGGCGCGTTGTGCATCCACGAGTTGTGCGAGCGCAGCTCCCGCAGGCCGATGAGCCGCAGGGGGTAGCGCTCGTCCGTCTCGCCGACCGACGCCTGCAGCCGCTCCATCTCCTTGCGCAGCACCGGCGGGTCGAGCTGCACCAGCCCGTGGGGGTGACGGACCTTGCGGCCCAGCACGCCGGTGGCGATGTGCGCGGCGGTGACGACGCCGTGCGGCGCTGTGCGCAGCTTCGCCAGGCTCAGTCCGCCGCGGCGCAGGCCGAACCGGTCGCCCTCCGGGCCGGTCCGCAGCAGCACGTCGGCCATCCGCCGCGGCGTCAGGCGCAGGCCCAGGCGGGCCAGGCGCCGCACGCGGGGGTCGCTGGAGGGCACGATCCCCAGCTCGGCCGACAGCGCCTCGATGGTCTCCCACTCGTCGCGGGCCTCCCCGCGCGGGGCGACGACCGGCTCGGTCCACTGCACGAACGGCGTGGTGTAGAAGCCGAGAAAGGCCAGCGGCAGGTCCTCGCGCTCGAGGAAGGTGGTGGCGGGCAGCACGTAGTCGGCGCCCGCGTTCGTCTCGTTGACGTAGAGGTCGATCGACACGAACAGGTCGAGCTCGCCCAGCGCGGACCGCATCGCGTCTCCGTCGGGCACCGACAGCACGGGATTGCCGGCGGAGACGATGAGCGCGCGCAGGGCGCCCTCTCCGGGCGTGGTGATCTCCTCGGGGATGAGCGAGGCCGGGAGGGCGCCGATCACGTCGGGGAACCCGCCGACGCGGGAGTGCCGGGCGCCATAGGTGGCCAGGCCGGTCTTCTCCGCGACCTCGTCGAGCGCGGCGGCCGGGCGGCCGAACACGCCGCCACCGGGCACGTCGAGGTTGCCCGTCACCGCCATCACCGCGTCGAGCAGGAACGACACCAGCGTGCCGAAGCGGCCCAGGCAGGAGCCGGTGCGGCCGTAGACCGCGGCCCCGTCGGCGGCGGCGAGGTCGCGGGCCAGCGTGCGCACCACCTCGGCGCCGACGCCGGTGAGCGGGGCGGTGACCTCCGGGGGGAAGGGCGCGACGTTGCCGCGCAGCCCCGTGACCCCGGCGGTGGACGAGCCCAGGAAGGCCTCGTCGGCGAGCCCCTCCTGCAGCAGCACGTGCAGCAGGGAGAGCAGCAGGAATGCGTCGCTGTCCGGCCGCACGGGGACGTGCTCGAAGGCCCTGGCCGTCTCGCTGCGGCGCGGATCCAGGACGACGACCCGCCCGCCGCGCTTCACGATCGCGTGCAGCTGGTCCTTGACCCGTGGCGCGGTGAGCACGCTGCCGTGGGACACGAGCGGGTTGGCGCCGACGACGAGGAGGAAGCTCGTGCGCTGCAGGTCGGGGATCGGCACCACCAGCGGCGAGCCGTAGAGCAGCGCGCTGGCCGCGAAGCGGTTGGAGACGTCCTGGGAGGAGGCCGTGTAGTAGTGCTGGGAGCCCAGCGCGTCCAGGAAGCCCTTGACCCAGATCGGGTGCGAGTAGGAGAACGCGCCCGGGTTGCCCATGTACCAGCCGATCGACCCGGCGCCGGAGCGCGCCCGCACCTCGCGCAGGCGGGCGCCGATCTCGGAGATCGCCGTGTCCCAGGAGATCCGCTCGAACCCCCCGCCGTCGGCGCGCCGGCGCAGCGGATGCGTGACGCGGTCGGGGTCGTTGTGGACGTCGAGCATCGCGATGCCCTTGGGGCAGGCGTACCCGGCCGAGAGCGGGTGGTCGCGGTCGGGTCGCAGCTTGACGACCTCGCCCTCCTGGACCGTGGCGACCATGCCGCAGTGGGCTTCGCAGATGCGGCAGAAGGTGACGCGCTCTTCCATGGCCCGAGGCTACAGATCCGGCCTGCCGCTGACACGGGCGTTCGCGGTCCGGCGGCTACCGCTGTGGCGCCACCGCCGCGGCGCCGGGAGCCCCGCGGCGCACGGCCTCGGCCGCCGCC
>CAZXNX010000205.1:0-5112 GCA_964642225.1 uncultured Solirubrobacteraceae bacterium
ACCCAGCCGCGGAAGGTGAGGGCGGCGTAGAAGAGGCTGACATCGGTGAACCCCGCCTCGCGCAGGAGCGCCTCGTCCTCGGCGGGGCTCAGCGCGGGGAGGCGCTCGGCCATCGCGCTGACCGATGCGGCGATCTGCTCGGGCGCCACGTCGGGGCCGCTCCCGTAGGCCATGAAGCGCGACAGCCAGAGGTCGCGCCCCGGTGGATCGGCCGGATAGCTGTGATGGGCGACCACGAGCGGCGCGCCCGGCTTCAGGCGCTCGCGCACCTGGCGCAGCGTGGAGCGCCGTTCGGCGGCGGGGAGGAAGTGCAGGGTCAGCAGGCACACGGCGCTGTCGAACGGCCCGGCGGGCGCGCTGTCGATGTAGCCCTCGTGCAGCCGGATCCGACCGGCGAACGGCCGGGTGGTGGCCTCGGCCAGCGCGAGCATCTCCGCGGACGGGTCGACACCGTCGAACGCCCAGCCGGCGTGGGCGCCGGCCAGGTGATCCAGCTCCAGCCCGCCGCCCGCGCCGAGGACGAGCACCCGCCCGTCGTCCGGCGTGCGCTCCGCGAGCAGCAGGCTGGTCATCCGATGCAGGTCCGCGAACCCGGGGACCTGGCGCGGCGGCCCTTCCCGGTACCGCGCCACCGCGTCCGGGTCGGTGAAGGAGCCCACCGGTCGATCGTCGTCGGGGCCGGTGGCATCAGCGGGCATGGGGGACATGGTGCCCGAGCGGGAGTCAGGAGGCGGGCCCGAACCACACGCCGAGGGCGTCGGCCAGTCCCGTATCGCCGCCGTCGCCGACCCAGGCCACGTAGCCGTCGGGCCGGACCAGCACGGCGGCGGGCTCGGCCACGGCCCCGATGACGGGCAACTCCCACGGCCCGTCGCAGGTGGCCTCCACCAGCGGCACGCGGTCGGCCCACGCTCCCGCACGCACCGCGCCCGGGGCCCCGAGGTTGAGCAGCACCGGACGTGCGTCGTGCAGGAGCTCGAACACCCGCAGCGGTCCGCCGGCGGTGCGCAGATCCAGGTCGGGCATGCGCCGGCCGAGCAGCGGGTGGCCGTCGCCCAGGTCGTAGCGGATATCCAGCCCCGAGATGCGCCCGGCGACCCGCCGTCGCGGCTCGTCCATGGTCGCCAGCTCCGCCACCAGGTCGGCGAGTGCCTGCATGCGGTCGTCGCGGCGCTGCAGCGCGGACTGCGCCATCGTGTGCTGCAGGGCGCGGGCGGCGACCGGGTGGCGCTCCTGCTGGTACGTGTCGAGGAGGTGCTCGGGGGCGGTCCCGCGGACGACCTGCGCCAGCTTCCAGCCGAGGTTGACCGCGTCCTGCACACCCAGGCTGAGTCCCTGTCCGCCCGCCGGGTAGTGGATGTGCGCGGCGTCGCCGGCCAGGAGCACGCGACCCTCTCGATAGGACGCCGCCTGGCGGGTGGCGTCGGTGAACCGGGAGATCCACGTCGGGCCGTGCATGCCGAAGTCGGTGCCGTACACGCGGGTCACGGCAGTGCGCAACTCCTCGAGGGTGGCCTCGCCGGTTGCCCCGACCTGCTCCTCGGTCACGAGGACGCGCACCGGGCCCTCATCGGCGTAGACGACTTCGCCGTCGACGATCTCGTACTCCAACCTGCCCATGGAATGGATGCCGACGGCGTCGTGGCGGATGCCCAGCTGCGGCTCCTGCGTCGTGAGCACCTCGGCGATCAGGTTGCTCCTCGTCGCCTCCCAGCCCGGGAACGCGATGCCGGCCGCCTTGCGCACAAGGCTGCGACCGCCGTCGCACCCCACGAGATGGGACGCCCGCAGCGTGGAGCCGTCGGACAGCGCGACGTCGACGCCCGCCTGGTCCTGGGCAAAGCCCGTCACCTCCTGCCCGTGAAGCATCCGCACCGGCAGCTCGGCGATCCAGCCGGCCATGATCCGCTCGAGGCGGCTCTGCCAGATGCCGAGCGAATAGGGGTGACGGGTGGGGAAGTCGCTCATGTCCAGCACCGTGGTGGCGAGCATCGAGGCCTGTGCCACCTGGCCCTCGGCGAGGAAGCGGTCGGCGACGCCGCGCTGATCCAGCACCTCGATCGTGCGCGCATGGATGCCACCGGCCCGTGAGCCGGTCACCTCGTGATCGGGACGGCGTTCGACCACCGTCACGTCCACCTCCGCCAGGGCCAACTCGGCCGCCAGCATCATGCCCGTCGGACCGCCGCCGGCGATCACCACCGCATGCTCCTCCGTGCCCATGTCCTGCTCCCTTCGTCGTGGGGGCCGGCGATTATCGGGCACACCCCCGGGCTTGCGGCAAGCCCCCCGGTGCGGTGTACTTTGGAGGTGGAGAGGGGGACGCGCAGGGTCTGCACGCTCGCCGTTCTCGCGTCCATGGTCCTTCTCGTCGCGCCTGCTGGGGCCGCGGTCACACAGCCCAAGCAGCCGGCATCAGGCCCCGGTGGCAGCGCCTACGCGCACGCCGGCGGGCGCGTCACCTCCGGCGGCAGCGGCCCCGACGCCTGGTACGCGTTCGAGCCCACGAAGCCGCGGCCCAAGAGCGCCCCGCTGGCGATCATCACGCACGGCTACTACGAGTTCTCCGGATACGGGTCGCTTGCCGGCCTGATCCGGCACACCGTGCGCAAGGGCAGCGTCGTGATCTATCCCCGCTGGCAGACGGCCGTCGCGACGCCCTGCCCGGGCCCCATCGACATCGAGCCGTGCATGGCGTCGGAGGTCAACGGCATCCGCGGCGCACTCGCCTCCCTGCGCGGCGCCGCGGGCCGGGTGCAGCCGAAGCTGGACCGCGCCAGCTACTTCGGCTTCTCCTTCGGCGGCATCATCACCACGAACCTCGTCAACAGGCACAAGCGCCTCGGGCTGCCCCGGCCGGCGGCGGTGTTCCTCGACGACCCGCACGACGGCGGTCTCGTCACCGACACCGAGCACGGCCTCGACGAGACGCTCAAGGGCATCCCGCCGAGCACGCTCCTGGAGTGCCACTCCGGCGCCGACGGCGTGTTCAACGACCCGAGCAGGCTCACGCCCGGAGCGCTGCAGGCCGACGCGAGCTGCAACGCGCTCTACCCCAAGCTCACGACGATCCCCGCCAGGAACAAGGACCTCGTCCTCACCTCCACCGACACCCACGGGGCCCCGAGCCTGACCTCCGACCACGGCGTGTGCGCCGGAGGGCCGGACTCAGCCAACGCCTACGACTGGGGCTTCTGCTGGAAGACGTGGGACGCGCTGCGCAGCTGCGCCTCGACGCGCACCGACTGCCCGTACGCGCTGGGCGACACGCCACAGCACCGGCACATCGGGACCTGGAGCGACGGTGTCCCGATCATCGGCCTGAAGATCAAGGAGCGCGCGCCGATCCGCGCCACGCCCGCCCCGGCCCGGCAGCGCCGGCCGCCCGGGCGCGGCTAGGAGACCGGCTCCTCCACCGCGAGCGGCTCGATCGCCTTCTGCTCCTGGCGCTCGGGGGAGATGCGCACGACGTCCCACACGAGGCCCAGCTTCTCCATCCCGCGGATGGTCATCGCGGAGATGTCCAGCTCCCACCAGCGCAGGCCGTGCGCGGCGGAGGTGGGGAACGCGTGGTGGTTGTTGTGCCACGACTCGCCGAGCGTGACGGGCGCCAGCCAGGCCAGGTTGCGCGAGTGGTCGGTGGTGGCGAAGCGCCGGTCCCCGAAGTAGTGGCACAGCGAGTTGATGCTGAAGGTCGCGTGGTTGAGCACGAAGATGCGCACGACCCCGCCCCACAGGAAGCCGGTCGCCGCGCCCTGCCAGGTGCCGGTGAGGGCCAGGCCGAGCAGCGCCGGGATGAGCAGGCTGAGCAGCAGCCACACGAGCATCGTGCGGTCGACGAAGCGGGTCGGCGGGTCCTTCATGAGGTCCGGCGCGTAGCGCTCCTTGTTGCCGCGCTGCAGGTGCTTGAACGTCCAGCCCAGGTGGGCGTGCGCCAGGCCGCGCAGCGGGCCCATGAGCACACCGTCGTGGTCGACGTGCGGGCTGTGCGGGTCGCCCTCGTGGTCGGAGAAGGCGTGGTGCTTGCGGTGGTCGGCCACCCAGGAGATGACCGGGCCCTCGAGCGCCGCCGAGCCGAGCGCTCCGAGGATGAAGCGCATCGTCGGGCTCGTCTTGAAGCTGCGATGCGTGAAGAGCCGGTGGTAGCCGACGGTGATCCCCAGGCCGACGGGGATGTACATCACCACGAAGATCAGGATGTCCTGCCAGTGCAGCGCCTTGTCCCACAACTGCCAGGCCACGAAGCCGAGCAGCAGGAACGGGATGATCGCCGCCGACAGGTTGGTGATCGTGTGGGCGCGCGTGTTGGCGATCGGCTGCATGTCGCCCGGCTCGGGGCGCGGCGGGCCGGCGGGCGCCTCCACGACGGGGCGCGGCGGGGCGACGGGGGCCTGGGTCGGGGTCATGCCCTCATCGTGGCCTGCGCGGGCGGATCGGTCATTGGGGACCGGCCCCGGACGGGCCGCGTGCTCCCCCGGCCGCACGGGGGGTATGCCCCACCCCGGCGTGGGGGGTCCGCTGGGGTTCCGGGCGGGATCACCCTTCCCGGGGCGCGCTGGTGGCGCATAATCGGGGCATCTTCCTGAGCGACCGCCACGACCCGTCACCCGTCCTCTCCGCACGCCGCGGCGCGCATTCGGTCGGGCCGGAGGGCGCCGCCGTCCTGCAGCTGCACCTCGCCCTGGCGGTGCTGGCAGGCACCACGATCACGCTCGTGTGGGCGGCGACCGGGAACGGGGACTTCTGGCCGCTGTGGGTGTGGATGGTCCTCGGCGCCGCCTTCGCCATCCACGCCGGCGTGCGGTGGGCGGTCGTCGCCTACCCGTCGGGGCGCTACCGGCGGCTGGCCATCCACGTCGTCGTCTCGGTGGTGCTCGCCGTCCTGCTCGTCCTCGTGTGGCTCGTCGTCGGCCCGTCGGGCTTCTGGCCGTCGCTGCCACTGCTGGGCCTGGGCGTGCTGGTCGCCGCCGACGCGCTGCTCGTCGCCCTGTGGTCGCGGCTGTCGCCGCAGGAGCGCGAGCAGGCCCTGACCCAGCGGGTGGACGAGCTGACCCGCTCGCGCAGCGGCGCGCTGGACGTGCAGGCCGCGGTCCTGCGGCGCATCGAGCGCGA
>CAZXNX010000206.1:0-5087 GCA_964642225.1 uncultured Solirubrobacteraceae bacterium
GGGATCGAGCACGTGGGCGCCGCGCACGAGCAGGTCGGCGGACGGGCCCGGGCGATGCACGAGCGGGGCGGCGACGGGGCTCATGAGGCGACCTCCTCGGCCACGGCCGCGGGTCGGGCGGCGGGGTCGGCCCCCGCGCCGGGGCGCCCGCCGGCGAGGACCTCGTAGAGGACGGCCATGCGCACGACAACGCCGGCGGCGACCTGGGCGGTGATGACGGCCTGGGGCGAGTCGACGACCTCGCCGCTCAGCTCCACCCCGCGGTTGACCGGGCCCGGATGCATGAGCACCTGCCGGGGACCGAGGCGGCGGCTGTTGATCTGGAAGGCGCCGGCGTATTCGCGCAGCGACGGAACGAAGGACTCGGTCATGCGCTCGTGCTGCATCCGCAGGGCGTAGACGACGTCGGCCTCGGCCAGGTCGCCCAGGTCGTAGCGCACGGTGCACCCCATCGCCTCGATCCCGCGCGGGATGAGGGTCGGCGGCCCGCACACGGTCACGTTGGCGCCGAGCGCCTGGAAGGCGAGGATGTTGGAGCGCGCCACGCGGGAGTGCAGGACGTCCCCCACGATCCAGATGGACGCCCCGTCGATCCCGCCCAGCTTCTGGCGCAGGGTGTAGAGGTCCAGCAGGGCCTGGGTCGGATGCTCGTGCTTGCCGTCGCCGGCGTTGACGATGGCGGCGTCCGTCCAGCCTGCGACCAGCTCGGCCGAGCCGGCCCACGGGGTGCGGATGACGATGGCGTCGGGCCGGTGGGCGGCCAGCGTCAGGACGGTGTCCTTGAGCGACTCGCCCTTCTCCACGCTGGAGCCGGAGGCCGAGAAGTTCACCACGTCGGCGCTGAGCGCCTTGGCGGCCAGCTCGAAGGAGGCGCGGGTGCGGGTCGACGCCTCGTAGAAGAGGTTGAGCACGCGGCGGCCGCGCAGGGCCGGGACCTTCTTGACCTCGCGCTCCCCCACCTCGATGAGGGCGTCGGCGCGGTCGAGGATCCGCTCGATGCCCGCGCGATCCAGGTCGGCGATGGAGAGCAGGTGGCGCATCAGCGGGCCTCCGGGTCGGGTGCGGGGCGGGTCGAGATCGTCACGTCGTCGCGGTCGTCCAGGCCGCTGACGTGGACGTTGACCCGCTCGCTGCTGGCGGTCGGCAGGTTCTTGCCGACGTAGTCGGCGCGGAAGGGCAGCTCGCGGTGGCCGCGGTCGACCAGGACGGCGAGCTGCACCCGGGCGGGTCGGCCGTAGTCGAACAGGGCCTCGATGGCCGCGCGGACGGTGCGGCCGGTGAAGAGCACGTCGTCGACGACCACCACGGTGCGGCCCTCGAGCGGGAAGTCCACGTGCGAGGCGTGGACGACCGGGGACTCGCTGCGGCCGGTGGCCAGGTCGTCGCGGTAGAAGGAGATGTCCAGGTCGCCGAGCGGGATCTCGACGTCCAGGAGATCGGTCAGCAGCCGGTGCAGGCGGGCGGCGAGCACGGCACCGCGGCGGTGGATCCCGATCAGGGCGAGCCGTTCGGGCTCGCTGTTCTTCTCCACGATCTCGTGCGCGATTCGCACGAGGGTCCTGCGCATGTCGTCGCCGTCGAGGACGACCTTCTCGTCTGGCATACGTCCTTCCTGGCCTCTCGGGACCGGGTTAAAGGAGCTGTTGCAGGCAGCCTATCAGTGGCTCAGGCGCCCTCGACCTGCAGGCCCACCGTCGAGCCGCGGACCAGGAACTGCGGCGCGGCCGGCTCCTGCGACACGACGCGGAAGTCGTCCTCGAAGATCTCGCCGAACACGGAGGCGACGCCGAGGCCGTCCACGCTGACGTCGAACCCGGCCGCGTCGAGCCGGTCGCGGGCGTCGGGCAGCCCGAGCCCCACGACGTTCGGCACCCGCACCTTCACCACGACCTTGACGCCGCTGGTGAGCGAGGTCGCCACCTTCGTCACCGTGCGCTCCGGGCCCGACTGCGGGCCGCCGAGCACGATCACGAGCAGGACGCCGACGAAGAACCCTCCCGCCCCGGCGAGCGCGACGGTCAGCCAGCCGGGGCTCTTCACGCCTGCGCCTCCGCGCGGGCGGCCGTCCGGCGATCGCTCCAGCGGACCACCTCGGGCCCGCCGCGCTCGGGGAAGGGGATGTCGATCTGGTCGTAGTCGCGCGGCAGCACGACCCGCGGGAACACGGCCTGCGCCTCGTCGAGGATCGGGTGGGAGCCGTCGCGGCCGTAGATGTAGCGGGTGGAGACGTGGGTCAGGGCCAGCAGCCGCACGTCGGCCTCGGCCGCCAGCTCGGCGGCCTGGCGGGCCGTCGAATGGCCGGTCTCCGCCGCCCGGGCGCCGTCCTCGTCGACGAACGTCGCCTCGTGGACGAGCACGTCGGCGTGGTGGGCGGCCTCCTCCAGGCGCTCGCACGGGGCGGTGTCGCCGGAGATCACCACCCGGCGGCCGGCCCGCTCGGGGCCCACCACGCGGTCGGGGGTCACGTCGCCCACCGTCTCGCCGCGCTGCAGGCGCCCGAAGTCCGGCCCGGACGCCACGCCCAGGCTGGTGGCCAGCTCGGCGTCGAAGCGGCCGGGCCGCGGCTCCTCCACCAGCGCGTAGCCGAAGGCGGTGCCGCGATGGCGGACGTTGAAGGCCTGGACCTCGTACCCGTCCCCCGGCACCCAGTCCCCGTTCTCCAGCTCCTGCACCGTGAACGGGTAGCCGAGCTTGCCGTAGACGAACCGCGTCTGATCGAGCAGCCGCTGGGTGCCGGGCGGGCCGAAGACGGTGAGCGGCGCGTGGCGCTCGCGCAGGTCGAACGACTTGAGCATCCCCGGCAGGCCGAGCCAGTGATCGGCGTGGAAGTGGGTGATGAAGACCATGTCGACCTCGGGCAGCCCGATCGACTTGACGAGCTGGCGCTGGGTCCCCTCGCCGCAGTCGAACAGGATGTTCTCGCCGCCCCGGCGGACCAGCAGGGCCGGCAGCCCGCGACGGGCGGTCGGCACCGATCCGCCCGTGCCGGCGAAGAAGAGCGAGAGATCCACGGCGCGAGCGTAGCGAGGACGTGGCCGAGGGCACCCCGATGCGCCAGGACAGGCGCGGTGACGGCCGGGCGCGCCGCTAGCGTCCGCGGGACACCAGCCCGGCTGAGGAGGCCCGTGATGTTGAAGGAGTTCCGGACGTTCCTGATGCGCGGCAACATCGTCGACCTGGCCGTGGCGGTGGTCATCGGGGCCGCCTTCGGCGCCCTGGCCACGTCGCTGGTCGCCAACCTGCTCACCCCCATCGTGGCGGCACTGATCGGCAAGCCCGACTTCTCCGACCTCACCTTCACGATCAACGACTCGGTGTTCCGCTACGGCGCCTTCCTCAACGCCCTGATCGCCTTCGTCTCGATCGCCGCCGCCGTCTTCTTCTTCGTGGTCAAGCCGATGAACCACCTCAACGCGCGCCTGCGCCGCGGCGAGGCCGAGCCCGAGGAGAAGGCCGAGGATGTCGTGCTCCTGGAGGAGATCCGCGATCTGCTGAAGGAGCAGCGCGCCGCCTGAGCACCCGCGCCGCCGGTCCCAACCCGGTGTCAACCTGCGGGGGACCTGGCATCCCGGCGCTACGCTGGGCCCATGGCCTCCTTCCCGTCCGCGCGGCGCCTGGCGCCGCTGGTGCTCACCTCCCTCCTCGCCCACGCCGGATCCCCGCAGGCGGCGGGGAAACACTCCCCCCTCCGGAGCTAGCATCAGGTATCCGACATCGTCGGCCCCAAGTCCGTGCTCATCGACACCGACGGGGCCGGGCACTACACGTTCGCCGCGACCGGCCTCACGGCAGGTGCGCCGTGCTCTCCGCTCTCGGGGACCCCCACCAAATGCCCCGCCGACGGCATCGACACGATCTTCGTCGGCGGAACGCCCGGCAACGACTTTGTCAATGCCTCCAACAGCAACAGCGTCCTGACCGAGTTGCTCGTACTGGGACAGGCAGGAGCCGACACCCTGACAACCGGGGCCAGCGACGACTCGATCTCCGGAGGGCTCGGAGACGACATCCTCAACGGATACAACGGCGACGATCTCGTCACCGATGAGCAGGGGTTCAGCAACGGAGGCGGAGGAGGCAACGACACCCTGCGGGGCGGGTTCGGCGACGACCGCGTCGAGCCGGGGGTCCTGGGCGCAGGTGTCGCCGGAGCCACCAGCGGTGGCGGCCACGACCTCCTCGACGGCGGGTCCGGCGTCGACACCGTCGACGACGGCAAGCGCACCGCCCCGGTGATCATCACCGTCGATTCACCCGGAAACGTCTCGAACCTCGGCAACGACGGTGAGGCCGGCGAGAACGACAACGTCATCAACGCCGAGCACGTCATCGGCGGGTCCGCCGGCGACACCATCACCGGTTCGGGCATCTTCAGCCAGCTGGACGGCGGGCCCGGCAACGACACGCTCAACGGCGGCGACGCCGGCAACGTGCTCAGCCCGGGGTTCGGCGCTGACACCGTCAATGGTGGTGCGGTCGGCGACACCGTCCTCGCCCAGGACGGCGAGGTCGACACGATCACCTGCGGCGGCGGCAGCGACGTCGTGCAGGCCGACGGATTCGACAACGTCGCCGCCGACTGCGAGACCGTCACGCGGACCGCCGCGATCACGCTTCCCGGGCAGACGAACACGGTCACCGTCGAGGTCCCCACACCCGTCCCGCCGCAGGCCGGCCCGGTCCTCTCCCTCCCCAAGACGCTGAAGGCCGACAGCAAGGGCCGCGTGAAGGTCACCGTCGGCTGCCCCAAGGCGACGAAGGCCGGTTGCCTGTTCGGCACCCTGACCCTCACCACCGCCCCCAAAAAGGGCAAGGGCAGGAAGGTCGCCTCCGGCGTCTTCACCCTGCGGCCCGGGAAGACGGCGAAGGTGTCGCTCACCCTCAGCGCCACCGCCCGCAAGAGCCTGAAGAAGAGCCGGAAGCTGGCGGTCGTGCTGGCGGCCACGGCGATCAACGGCGACGTACAGGCCCGCACCACCACGGCCACGCTCACCGTCAAGCGCTGACCCCGACCCGATCGCTACGCTGCGCGAGCACGCGCCCGTAGCTCAGTGGATAGAGCGCCCGCCTCCGGAGCGGGAGGTCGC
>CAZXNX010000207.1:0-5067 GCA_964642225.1 uncultured Solirubrobacteraceae bacterium
GCGTCGTTCTGCCACGCCCCGACGGCGACAAGGCTGGCGATCCAGGCCACGACGGGCATGGGGGTCACGGCGGTGGCCGCGGCGCGCAGCGTGGTCCGGGCCCGGTGCACGAGCTGGCGCACCGCGCCCTCGGTCACGCCGAGGTCGCGGGCGATGTCGGCGCGCGGGTCGCCCTCGATCGCCGTGCGCAGCAGCGCCTCGCGCTGGCCGTCGGGCAGGGCGGCCACCGAGGCCAGCGTCTCGCGGATGACGGCGCGGCGCTCCACGTCCTCCTCGGTGCTTCCCAGGGCGCTGAGGGACTCCGACAGCTCTTCGATGTCGTACTTGCCCGCGCGCAGCACGTCGATCGACGCGTTGTGGGCGACGCGGTAGAGCCACGGCCGCAGGTCGTTGATCCGGGCGCCGCCGCTCAGCGAGGTCCACGCGTTGATCGAGGCCTGCTGCAGCGCGTCCTCGGCGGCCTCCTCGGGAAGCAGACGGCGGATGTACCGGCGCAGCGGCGTGCGGTAGCGCTTGATGATCGCCTCGAAGGCCCGCTCGTGCCCCGACCGGGCCAGGGCGAGCAGGCGCTCGTCCGACTGGGTGACGAGGAGGGCGCTGGCGGGAATCGGGGTCATGGCTCGCGGAGGTGGTCGGCCCCGCGCGGATGCAGGGCGGCACTCCTATGACGACGGTAGTGACAAAAGGTCACGCGCGCTACACCGGAAGTTGGAGTTCCAGCAGGAGCGGCGCGTGATCGGACGGCTTGGTCCCCTTGCGCAGGTCGCGGTCGATCGAGCACGCGCGCAGGCCGGGCGCCACCGCCTCGCTCACCATCAGCAGGTCGATCCGCAGGCCGAGCCCGCGGTGGAAGTGGCCCTGGCGGTAGTCCCACCAGGTGAACTGCACGTCGTTGGGGTGCAGGTGGCGGTAGGCGTCGACGAGGGCGCCGGCCCGCAGGACCCCGGCCAGCGCGTCGCGCTCCTGCGGCGTCACGTGGGTGGCGCCGGCGAAGGCCGCGGGGTCGTAGACGTCGATGTCGGCCGGGCACACGTTGACGTCCCCGCCGACGATCGCGGGAGGGCCCGCGGCCAGCGCGCCCGCCCGCCGGGCCATCGCGTCCAGGAAGGCCAGCTTGTCGGCGAACTGCGGGGCGTCGACCGAGCGACCGTTGATCACGTACACGCTCGCCACCCGCACGGGCCCGACCGTCGCCTCGATCCACCGCGCCTCGTCGGCCGGGAAGCCCGGCCCGGGCAGGCCCGCGGCGACGTCCTCGATCGGCGGGCCGTCGGCCCGGGCCAGGATCGCCACGCCCGCCCAGCGGCCCGCCCCGTGGGCGGCGGCCGTGTAGCCCGCCGCGCCCAGCTCCTCGTGCGGGAAGGCCTCGTCCGTGCACTTCGTCTCCTGCAGGAGCACGACGTCGGGGGCGTGCTTGTCCAGCAGCTCGAGCACGCGGGGCAGCCGCGCGCCGATCGAGTTGACGTTCCAGGTGACGACGCGCATCGGCGCTCGCGCTACCGCCCGGTCCAGCGGGGCGCGCGCTTCTCGGCGAACGCCCGCACGCCCTCGTGCATGTCCTGGGAGGAGAAGCACGCCTCGCGCAGCGCGATGAGCTCGGCCTCGACCGCCGGGTCCAGGCGGCCCTCGGCCGCCAGCAGGGCGCGCAGCACCCGCTTGTTGCCCTGCACCGACAGCGGCGCGTTGGCGGCGAGCTCCTCGGCCCAGCCCAGGGAAGCCTCGGCCAGCCCGGCGGGCTCCACGACGTCGTTGACCAGGCCCCAGTCCATGGCCGTGGGGGCGTCGATGTTGCGCCCGACCAGGAACAGCTGCCGTGTGCGCGGCGCGCCGATCGCGTCGAGGAAGCGCCGCAGGCCGGTGTGCGAGTAGACGAGGCCGAGCTTGGCCGGCGGCATGCCCAGGCGGATCCCGTGCGCGGCGATGCGCAGGTCGCAGCACAGCGCCAGCTCCAGCCCGCCGCCGATCGTGTGGCCGGGCAGGGCGGCGACGGTGGGGATGTCCAGGGCGTCGAGCGCCTCCAGCGCGGCCGTGAACGGGTGGGCGACGAGCTTCTCGGCCTCCACGGCGAACACGTCGGCCGGGATGTCCCCGATGTCGTAACCCGAGGAGAACATCCCGTCGGCCCCCGTGAGCACCACGCAGCGTGCGCGGCCGGGGGCGCCGGCCAGGGCCTCGGTGAGCGCGTCGAGGATGGCGTGGTCGAGCGCGTTGCGCTTCGTCGGGTTGGAGATCGTCAGGCGCAGCACACCATCGCGCGGCTCGTCGACGAGGAGCTGTCCGGGCATGGGCGTGAGCCTATGCCACGGCCCGGGCGGGCGGTCCCGCGCCGTCGGCGGGCCCACGCGGTCGTACACGCCCAGTCTTTGGGACGTGTCACAGGGAATCGGGTCTCGATTTCCTCCCACGGCCGAGTGGGGGTGCGTCAGAATGGTGTGTCGTACGAGCAGTGTGCGCGGAGAGCGCAGCGTGGCCGCGGCACCCGCGGCCGGCACACCAAGGGAGACAGATGACGAGCATGCGACGGTCGGTCCTGACCCTCACCACGGCGGTGATCGTCGGTCTCGGCCTCACGTCGTCCGCTTCCGCGGCAACCAGCGAGTTCGCGTTCAACGTGTCGAGCGCCAAGGTGGGCATCGGCCCCGTGCCGTCCATCCCCATCAACGCGACGACGCTCGGCGGCCAGCCGATCACGCTGACCGGCACCACCGACGGCGCCGGCAACCTCGCGGTCCCGAAGGACAAGATCGCCTTCCCCGCGGTGACCATCCCGATCCCGCAGGAGGTGCTCGCCGCGCTGGGCACCGCCCTGTCGGGCGCCGGCGGCACCGGCGGCCTGAACCTCGGCGGGCTGCTCGGCGGCCTGCTGGGCGGCACGGGCGCCACCACCACGACCCGCGCGGTCACGCCCGCGACCCGGGCCGCGGCCCCCTCGTTCGACCTGACCTCGATCCTGGCCCTCGTCCAGGACGTCAGCGTCACGGCCGGCATCACGCCGACGGCCGCCGCGACCGGCACGGTCGACCCGGCCTCCGGGGCGACGACGCTGAACCTCGGCCTCGGCCTCGGCCTCGGCGTCAACGCCAAGGCGCTCGGGTTCGCGATCAAGGACCTCATCAACTGCGGCATCTCGCCGATGAACTTCGCCCTGACCACCGGCACGGCCGCGGTCCCCGGCGGGACGAAGACCCTCACCGGCACGCCGTACAACCCGGCCACCGGCGAGGTCACCCTGGTCGGCGCGGTCGACACCCCCGCCCCGGGCTGCAAGCTCAACCCGCTGCTCAACGCCGTGCTCGGTGGCTCCAACCCGCTCGCCGGCCTCACCATCCCGGCCCTGGGCGCCGCCACCGTCGAGCTGACCGGCACGCTGGCCTTCAAGGGGGACCCGGTGACCCCGCCCGTCACGACGACGACGCCCGCGCCCCCGCCGGTCGTCACGCCGGACGTCAAGAAGGTCGCCGCGGCCCTGCTGAAGGTGGCCAAGACGCTCAAGGTGGCCGGCAAGACGGTGGCCATCAAGATCGCCTGCAAGATCGTCGACTGCAAGGGCAGCGTGAAGCTCTCGACCCTGGGCGCCTCCTCGGCGTCCGGCGCGGCGAAGTCCCGCACGATCGGATCGCGCAGCTACAACGTCAAGGCGGGCACGACGGCGACGATCAAGGTGCCGCTGACCAAGGCCGCCCAGACCATGATGAAGAAGAAGAAGAAGGCCAAGGTGCGCGTGACCGCCTCGGTCGCCGGCGGCACGGCCGCGCAGCAGACGGTCACCCTGGCCGTCCCCGCCACGAAGCGCTAGCGCTCCGGGCGGGCATCCCGCACGGAGGCGCCTGTGCGGGGCCGCGGCGGGGGTTACTCCAGGACGACGAGGACGTCGCCCTCGTTCACGGCCTGACCCTCTTCGCAGAGGATCTCCTTGACCGTGCCGGCGTCCTCGGCCTCCACGGGCATCTCCATCTTCATCGACTCCAGGATGACCACGGTGTCGTCCTCGGCGATGGTGTCGCCGACCTGGCACTCGATCTTCCAGACGGTGCCCGTGATGTGGGCCTCGATGTTCGGCACGCGTTCCTCCCGCGACGGCGTTGGTGGGGCGGTCTGGCACGATAGCCATCCTCGTGGACGCCCCGGAGCTGATCATCATCGTGACCGCCTACCGTGAGGCGCCGCGCATCGCCGCGTCGCTCGACGCGCTGGCCGCCACCTTCCCCGGCGCCCGCATCATCGTCGCCGACGACCACTCCGACGACGGCACGGACGAGGTCGTCCGCGGGCACGGCGGCGCCGAGCTCGTGCGGGGCGAGCGCAACCTGGGCAAGGGCGGAATCGCCACGCTCGCGGCCGAGCGCGTCCTGCCCGCCTGCGCCGTGGCCGACCCGCCGATCGTGCTGCTGTGCGACGGCGACCTGGGGTCCAGCGCGGGCGCGCTGACCGGCCTCGTGGACGCGGTGCGGGACGGCACGGGCGATCTGGTCGTGGCCGTGTTCGCCCGCAAGGTGGGGGGCGGCTTCGGCTTCGCGGTCGGCTACGCGCACGACGCGATCGAGCGGCTCACCGGGCTGGACCTGCGGGCGCCGATCTCCGGGCAGCGGGCCATGCGCGGCGAGGTGCTGGCCCATGTCGTCCCGTTCGCGCCCCGGTTCGGCATGGAGATCGGCATGACCGTCGACGCCCACCGGGCCGGCTACCGCATCGCCGAGGTCGAGCTGGACCTGGAGCACCGGGCCACGGGACGCACGTGGCGGGGGTTCCTGCACCGCGGCCGCCAGCTGCGGGACTTCGTCGCCGTGGACCGGGCCCGGCGCCGTACGGCCTGAGCGCCCCAACCGGTGCCCAACCTGCGCGCGCAGGTCGCGGAATGCGCGAGTATGGGGCGTTCACGTCGCGTTATCAGGAGCAGAGAGCACATGTCCCTTCGTCCCACCACTCCCCGGCTGGTCGGCCTGGTCGCGCTCGTCGCGTGCGCGGTCGTGCTGCCCGTCGCGCCGGCCCTGGCCGCCAAGCCCGCCAAGGCGCCCGCCGGCCTGAAGTTCTACACGCCGCCCAAGAAGCTCACCGGCAAGCACGGCG
>CAZXNX010000208.1:0-5056 GCA_964642225.1 uncultured Solirubrobacteraceae bacterium
ACGTACCGGCCCGGCGCCGCCGCGGAGATCGTGATGGTGACGATCGTCTGGATCGCGTCGAACCCGTGGTAGACGGTCATCACCACCGTCGTGGTGCCGGCCGTGCGCGGGGTGCCGCGGATGACGCCCGCGCCGGGGACGACCGTCAGGCCGCTGGGCATCCGGGTGGGCTCGTAGGTCGTGGTGTGGACGATCCCGGCGACCTGCGGGAAGACGTCGCCGAGGGGACGGCCCACCTGCCCCCGGATCACGGGATAGCTGACGTGCGGGGGGACCGCCGGCTCCAGGACCGTGATGACGAAGCGGTTGGCGCTGACGGCCTTTCCGCCCACGGTCGCGGTGACGACCGGGTAGGAGGTGCCGGCCCGGGTGGGGGTGCCGCTGATCGTGCCCGTCCTGGCGTCGATGCGCAGACCCGCGGGCAGCTTCGTGGCGGTGTAGGTGGCGCCGGACAGCGCCGTGGCGTGCGCGACCCCCGGCGCGATCGCGACGCCCGCCGTGCCGGTCATGTCGGCGTACCGCAGCAGCGGGACCGCCGGCGTCGACGCCGGCGCGATGACGATGACGACGAACGTCGTCGCCTGCGCGTTGAGGGAGTCCGTCGCCGTCACCAGCGCGGTGAACGTGCCGGGGCCGGCGGCCGTGCCGGTGATGGTGCCGGTGGACGGGGAGATGCGCAGCCCCTGGGGCAGGGAGGGCGCGTCCCAGCGCACCGGGCCGACCAGCCCGCCGGTATGGGCGCGCACCGGCGTGATCGGCACCCCCGCGACGCCGGAGCCGTCCGGGTAGGCGATGCTCGCCACGGTGGGCACGGGCGGGATCGCCTCGGCGATGTTGCTCCACGGCCCCGGCCCGAAGCTGCCGGCGATCGCGCGGACGCGGAACTCGTAGGTCCTGCCGTTCGTGAGGCCCAGCACGTTGACGCCGGTGTCGGCGCCACCGGCGGCCGGGCCGGCGAGCCAGGTGCCCTTCAGCCGATACTGCACCTGGTGGGCGGTGATCGGCCCGGGCGCCTGCCCGGCTTCAGTCCATTGCAAGTGCGCCTTGCCACTGACCGCGACCGCGCTGAGGATCGACTGGAACTGCAACTGCTGCAGCGCACCGAGGTCGCGTAGCCCGTCGGGTGCGACCCGCAGGTGCGTGTCGGCCCCGGGCCAGGCCGTGCCGCCGATCCGGAAGTCGTTCAGCACGCGCAGGAAGGTCGCGTACGCGTCGTAGGCGATCGGCTTCCCGTCGAGCTGGTTGACAACCGGTCCGCTGGCCATCGCGAGGAGCTTCGATCCCGCCCCGAACGCGGGCAGGCCCTGCCGTGGGAAGGGCTCCTGGAACAGGTTCGCGACGAGCCCGAGCGGGCCGGTGGAGACCCCCGCCGGCAGCGGTGCCTGGGCGGTCGCGCCCGGGTCGACGAGGGTGCAGTCCGACCCGCCGGACGTCCCGTACTGGTCGGCGTTCGTCCACGTGTTGATCGCGGTCGCGGTGCCGGAGCGGCGCTGCCAGATCGGCAACCGCGCATCAGGCAAGCTGATCGGGTTGCCGCTGGCCACGATGCTGTCCACCACCGTGAGGTCCGAGGTGGCCCCGCTCTCGTAGATCGCGGAAGCCGGCGCCACCCTGACGGCCGTGGGACACCCGCTGCTGAGCTGCGGCTCGACCGAGATGGTCGAGGCGTCGACCCTCGCCGTGGAGTCCAGCACGGCGAGGCCCTGCTGGGCGACGCCGGCGATCGTCCCCGGGTCGACGCGGGGCGAGGCGATCGCCGAATTGGTGATCGCGGCGCTCGCGCCGCCGTCGAGCGTCACCCCACCGCCGTTGTCGAACACGGAGGAGACGATCTGCACGTCGCCGCCGACGCTGAGGATGGCCCCCATGTCGCTCCGCGTGTCATAGATGACCGAGCGATCGATGACCACGTCGCTGCCGTGGCCGGCGGTGATGATCGCGTCCACGCGGGCCGTTTCACCGAAGAAGGAGTTGTTGTAGAGGTAGGAGTCGTTCAGGGTGAAGGATGCCCTCGTGCCCACCTGGATCGGCGCGACGGTCGAACGGTCCATCTGCGCCGCGTCGATGATGCCCTCGATCCGGCTGTGGTTGACGGTCAGCGACGAGTTCGGGTTGACCAGCGCGTAGGCGGGGAGGCTCCAGTAACCGGGCTGGCCGGGGCTGGCGCCCTGCGGGAGGACGTCGACGCGGTTGATGGTCACGTGGACCGGCGTGGCGCTGTCGCCGTACGCGCCGACCTGCAGGAACCCGGTGTTGACGGCGATCTGCGTGGCGCTGCTCGGTGGCATGACGGGGTTGCCGACGTTGCCGCTCGGATCGAGCCACCACAGCAGCCCGCGGATCGCCACGGGCCCCTGGATGGTCAGGTCGTCGGTGACGTACATCGCGAAGATGTTGGCCTCCGCGCTGCGCATGGGGCATGACCCCAAGCCGATGTTCGGCACGGACGGGGCGAAGTCGACGGTGTCCGCGCCGGGGTTGGCGTTGGCCGCCTTGATCGCGGCCTGCAGTGTCCCGGTGGGCCCGCAGCCGTTCTCGTTGGTGACGGTGAACGTCTTGCCGGCGGCGGTGGCGGGCAGCAGGAACAGCGCTGCGGCCACGAGGACGATGGGGATGCGGACCTTCATGGCGGACGATCCCTTCCGGCAGACGCGACATGCTGCGGACCCCTCCGACGGTAACGCGGGCGGGCGAGGGGGTCGTCAGGGTTTTTCCCCGGTGCGGTGCGGGGTCCTCCCGCGGTGCCCCGAGGGCCGCGGCGACCCCGGGGGCGGCCCGATAGGCTGGCCGCGTCCGCCGTCCCCCTTCCGAGGTGCACCGACCATGGCCACTCCCGCCGACCCCGCGGCCCAGCCCGGGCCTTCCCCCGCGCAGCCCGACCCCCTCCAGCAGCAGGCCAAGAAGACCAAGATCTGGATGATCGTGGCCATCGTGCTCGGCCTGATCGCGATCGGCCTCGGCATCTGGGCGATCACCACGAACTCCGACCTGGACACGGCCAACGCCAAGATCAAGTCGCAGCAGGTCGCGATCGCCAACGCCACGAAGGACGTCAAGTCCGAGCAGACCACGGCCGCGAAGATCGAGAAGGCCCAGCTGGAGGAGTACAAGCGCACCCGCCACGTGCTCAACAAGAGCAAGAAGACGGTGGCCCAGCAGCAGGTGAACATCGCCAAGCAGAAGCAGGACGTCGTCCAGGCCCAGGCCCAGCTGAGCAACGCCAACACCCAGAACGAGAAGCTGCAGGCCGAGGTCAACCTCGCCAAGCAGCAGCTCCAGGTCGCGCAGGCCTGCTCGAGCGGCACGATCTCGGCCATCGACAGCGTGTTCACGGCGCCGAACGCCAAGGCCGGCATCGCCCGCCTGAACCACGACCTCGCGGCGCTGAGCAAGGACTGCAACCAGACCGTCGGCTAGCCACCCGGCGGACCGTGGCGCGCCCGCGTCACGGTCCGCCGACACGCGCGGGCTCGGGTTGCCCGATGCCCCTCGACGCTCGAGAGGAAGCGGAGTCCCTGCGCGGACTGCTGGCCGGCGGCCGCCAGGTCGCCGACGCCGACTGGTTCGACGCCCACACCCACATCGGCGAGAACGACCCGGACGAGCGCAAGGCCACCCCGCAGGAGATCCTCGGCGGCCTGGACCAGGCGGGACACCGCCGCGCCCTCGTGTTCGCCATGCACGAGCCCGACGGTTACGGCCCCGCCAACGACGCGGTGCTGGCCGCCGTGGCCGCCTCGCGGGGGCGCCTGGAGGCGCTCGCCCGCGTGGACCCGTCCGCGCCCGGCGCTCTGGAGGAGGCCCGGCGCTGCCTGGACGCCGGGGCGCGCGGCATCAAGCTGCACCCCCGCAGCGACGCGTTCGCGCTGACCCACCCGGTGGTCGCCCAGCTCGTGGCCCTCGCCGGCGAGCGGCGTGCGATCGTCCTGTTCCACGCGGGCCGGGGCATCCCCCAGCTCGGCGTGGCCGCCGCCGGGCTGGCGGCCCGCCATCCCGGGGCGCGCATCGTGCTGGCCCACGCCGGGATCAGCGACGTGGCGGCGCTGGCCCCCACCATCCACGAGCTGCCCAACCTGCTCTTCGACACCGCCTGGTGGCAGGTGTCGGACATGCTCGCCCTGTTCACCCTGGTGCCTCCCGGCCAGATCCTCTACGCCAGCGACATGCCCTACGGCCCGGGCCTCTTCTCCGCCTTCGCGCTGGAGCGGTCCGCCCGCGCGGTGGGCCATCCCCCCGACGTCGTGCGCGAGATGGCGGGCGGCCAGCTCGCACGGATCGTGGCGGGCGAGGACCCACTGGACCTCGGCCCCGCGCCCGGGCCTGGGGTGCTCGGCCCCCGCTCGATCGCGCACGAGCGCGTGGTCTCCTACGTCAGCGCGGCGGCGTTCGGGATGTGGGCGGGCGGCGACCCGTCGCAGGCCCTCTCCCTGGCGCGGCTGGCCATCGACGGGCGCGCCGACCCGCTGCTGGCCCTCACCGACGACCTGCTCGTGAGCGCGCTGGCGGCCCGGGAGGCCGTCCCCGACGCACCCCTGGCCGGGCTGATCGCCACCCTGTCGGCCCAGTTCCTGGCCGGCACGCCCACCGCGGGCGCCCCCGCCGTGGCCCCGCTCTAGCGGCTTATCGAGCTCTTCACCGGCGCTGAGGTGGACCACAAGGTCCCGGCGGATGCTGACTCCATCCCCCCGACCGAAGGAGTCCGCACCATGTCCTCACGCATCCGCCGGGTCGCCGTCATCGTCGGCGCCGGCACCATCCTCGCCGCCGGCACCGCTGGTGCAGTCGGCTGTGGCAGCGACGGCACCTCCAATGCCTCCGCCGCATCGGGCACCAACGCCCAATCCACCGCCGGAGGCCCCGGCGGCCAGAAGGGCGCGCGCCACGGCGGGCCGTCCGCCGCCGGCCAGGCCAAGCTCGCCAAGGCCCTCGGCGTCTCCACAGCGCAGCTGCAGCAGGCCATGCAGACCGCGATGTCGGCCGGCGGCGGGGGCGCGCCCGGCGACCTCTCGGCCACGCTGGCCAAGGCGCTCGGCCTGTCCGACGCCACGGTGAAGGC
>CAZXNX010000209.1:0-5052 GCA_964642225.1 uncultured Solirubrobacteraceae bacterium
GCTGTCGCCTGAGTACAATCGCCCCATGGCCAAGGTATGTCACAGCTGCGGGAAGGGTCCCGCCTTCGGCAACAGTCGAAGCCACTCGATGGTGGCCACGAAGCGCCGCTTCAACCCGAACCTGCAGAAGGTCCGCGTCCTGGTGGACAAGGGCACCCCGCGCCGCGTCTACGTGTGCACGCGCTGCCTGAAGGCCGGCAAGGTCACCAAGGCGCTCTAGCGCCCCGCTGACCGCTCGCGGTCTCGTGTCCGACCCCAGCCTCGTCCGTTTCCGTGCCGTCGTCGAAGGTGCCCTTGCGCACCTCGAATCGCGACGCCAGGAGATCAACGACCTCAACGTCTTCCCGGTCGCCGACGGCGACACGGGGGACAACATGGCCCTCACGCTCCGCGCCTGCCGCGAGGAGCTCGAGCGCCTCTCCATGGTCGATCGCCCGATCGACGAGATCGGCCGTGAGGAGATCGTGGAGTCCGTCGCCCGCGCCGCCCTCCTGGGCGCCCGCGGCAACAGCGGCGTCATCCTCAGCCAGCTGATCCGCGGCGCGGCCGAGGAGCTCATCTCCCGCCCCGGCGAGCTCGTCGACCCCACCCTCATCGGCGCCGCGATGGCCCAGGGCGCCCAGCGCGCGTACAGCTCCGTGCGCGAGCCGGCCGAGGGCACCATCCTCACCGTGATGCGCGAGATGGCCACCCGCGCCGCCTCGGAGATCGCCCACATGCCCGACCCGCGGCTCTCGCCCGGGACGCCCGCCGACGTCCAGAACGCGGCGATCGCCGACATCCTGGAGCGGGCCCTGAAATCCGGCGAGGAGGCCGTCAAGCACGGCCCCGAGCTGCTGCCCGCCCTGAAGCAGGCCGGCGTCGTCGACGCCGGCGGCTACGCGGCCACCGTGATCTTCGCCGGCGTCGTCGCCGCCCTGCGCGGCACCGACCCGCCCGAGCTGGAGCATCACGCGCCCGCCGTGCGCGTGACCCATCCCGAGCACGAGTCGTCGACCTACCGCTACTGCACGAACTTCGCTGTCACCGGCCGCGAGCTCGACGTCCAGGCCGTCACCGACGCCATGGAGGCGATGGGCGACTCGGTCCTCGTCGTCGGCGACCGCACCACCCTGAAGGTGCACGTCCACACCGACGACCCGGAGCAGGCCATGGCGATCGCCGGCCGCTCCGGCGAGGTCTCCCACACCGACGTGGCCGACATGCGCCTGCAGGTCGCCGCGCGCGACGAGCGGATGGCCGCCAGCGACGGGCCGGTCGCCGAGGTCGGGCGCACCGCCGTGGTGGCCGTCGTCTCCGGCGCGGGCATCCGCGGGCTCTACGAGTCGCTCGGCGTCGGCGTGCTGGACGGGGGCCTGACCCTCAATCCCTCCACCTACGAGCTGCTGGCCGCGATCCACGCCAGCCCGGCGGAAGAGGTCATCGTCCTCCCCAACAACCCCAACGTGATCATGGCCGCCGAGCGCGCCGCCGAGCTGTCGGACAAGGTCGTCCACGTCGTGCCCTCCCGCGCCCAGCAGGCCGGCCTGGCCGCCACCGTCGCGCTGCTGCCGCACCTGGGTGCGCAGGAGAACGCCGACGCCATGGCCGAGGTGCTCGAGGTGACCCGCCTGGGCGGCGTGGCCCGCGCCGCGCGCGACGACGGCGACGGCCGCTTCGTCACCGGCGAGGCCGTCGGCTTCGTCGACGAGGAGATCGTCGCCTGGGGCACGCCGCAGGACACCCTGCGCACCGTCCTGGCCCTGCTCGGCGAGGACGCCGAGCTCATCACCTGCATCGCCGGCGCCGACGCGCCGCTGACCGAGGACGACATCGCGGCCCTGGTGGTCGACGACGTCGAGCTGGAGTACTCCCACGGCGGACAACCGGCGTGGTGGTGGCTCCTCGCCGCCGAGTAGCCCCCGCCGCCGATGCCGAAAGGCGCGTTGGAGGTCGATACGACCTCCAACGTGACGCTCGACATGGCCGCGGTCGGCGCCGTTCTCAGATTCTTCCAAGCTGGCGCTCGTAGTCTTGGTGGATGCGCTCGACCGTCATCGCCCTCGCGACCGTCGCCGTGCTCGCCTCCGGTGCGCTCGCGGCCTGCGGAAGCTCCGGAACGACCACCTCGACGTCGACCATCCCGACGGCCCGGCTCGGCTCCGACGGGTCCGACAACTGGAAGCCGGCAGCCGGCAGGTACTCGGGGAACAGCGGATATGGGCGGGTGAGCTTCACCTACGCAGATGGTCAGATCCGGGATCTCGAACTGGGCAAGGAGGCATCTCTCCGTGTGGCCAGCGCGCCGAACCGCTCATTCGTCGTGCACCTCGCCAAGAGTGTGATCTGGAGGGGTCGCTGGTATTCGCCGACCTACGTGGAAGGCGTGTACGAATATTTCGTCCACCACGACAATGGCAACCAACGCCAAGAGATCCAGTGGTTCGCGGAGCTCGAGTGACGACCGAGGCAGGCGCGCACCACACGCCGCCGGTCACGTCGTGCCACAGGCCGGCCCGGGCCCCATCCTGAACGGAAACCTTCACGAGTGGCGCCTCGTTGTCGCATGGCGACCGTCAGGCGCCACTCGTCATCGGCGGGACCCGCAGGAGGCCCGACCGCCGCACCCGTCATCCTCACCCCGTGCCCTTCGCGTTCGCGGATACCGCCGAGCTGGACGTGGCGAGCCTGCTCGGCGCGCCCGTCCGCTGGCCGCGGCCGTCGGCGCTGGCGGCGCCGCTGAAGGTCACGCCGGCGAAGGCGCAGGAGGCTGCGCGGACGCTGGGCCTGGAGACGGTGGGGGACCTGCTCACCCACATCCCGCGCGACCGGCGCGAGGCGCGCACCATCGCCCAGCTCGTCCCGGGGGAGCAGGCCACGGTGGTCGTCGAGGTCCGGGGCATCACCTCGCGGCCCGTGCGCAAACGCGGCATGCGCCCGCTGGTGGAGGCCACGGTGATGGACGCCACCGGGCCGATGAAGGTCACGTTCTTCAACCAGCCGTGGCTGGCCCGTGAGTATCCGGTGGGCACGCGGCTGGTGCTGCACGGCAAGTTCGAGGCGCGCAACCGCTTCCGCGTCTCCTCCCACGCCCGCACCAATGAGCGGGTGGCCGGGGGAGAGACAGCCGGCGCCGTTGCGCACTACGGGGCCACCGAGGGGCTGTCGTCCACCCAGATCCTCGCGCTGGTGCAGGCCCACCGGCCCGCCGCCGGCCTCGCGGGAGACCCGCTGCCCGCCCGCCTGCGCGTCGCCGAGCGGCTGCCCGACCTGCCCGCGGCCATCGACGCCGCCCACTTCGGCGACGACCGCGCCCACACGGTCGGCCGCGCGCGGCTGGCCTTCGACGAGCTGCTGCTCGTGCAGCTCGCCTACCTGCGCCGGCGCGAGGCGCGCCGCCAGGTCGCCCACGCGATCGCGCTCGACGGCCCCGCCCCGCTCACCGAGCGGTGGCTGCGCGACGGCCTGCCCTTCGTCCCCACCGGCGACCAGGACCGGGCGATGGCCGAGATCGCCGCCGACATCGCGCTCCCGCGCCCGATGCAGCGGCTGCTGATGGGGGAGGTGGGCTCGGGCAAGACGGTGGTCGCCCTGCACGCGATGCTCCGCGCGGTGGAGCACGGCGCCCAGGCGGCGATGATGGCGCCCACCGAGACGCTGGCCGAGCAGCACTTCGCCACGCTCCAGGCGCTCATGCCCGGCGAGACGGTCTCCATGGCGCTCCTCACCGGCTCGACGCCCGCCGCCCGCCGCACCGACCTCCTCGGCAAGCTCGCCTCGGGGGAGCTGTCGCTCATCGTCGGCACCCACGCGCTGATCGAGGACCCGGTCGTCTTCCACCAGCTCGCGGTGGTGGTGGTGGACGAGCAGCACCGCTTCGGCGTGCGCCAGCGCGCCGCGCTGGATGCCAAGGCGCCGCCGTCGATGGCCCCGCACGTGCTGCACATGACCGCCACCCCGATCCCGCGCACCCAGCGCCTGATGAGCTACGGCGACCTGGACGTCACCGTCCTGAAGGAGCTGCCGCGCGGCCGGCGGCCGATCGCCACGCACGTCGCCTCCTCCGACGCCGCCCGCGTGCGGGCCTACGAGCGCATCCGCGAGGAGCTGCGCGACGGGCGCCAGGCCTTCATCGTCTGCCCGCTGGTGGAGGAGTCCGAGGCGCTCGCCGCCCGGGCCGCCAGCGCCGAGTTCGAGCGGCTGCGCGACGGCGAGCTGCGTGACTTCCGCGTGGCGCTGCTGCACGGGCAGATGCGACCCGCCCAGAAGCAGGAGGCGATGGCCTCGTTCGCCTCCGGCGCCGCCGACGTGCTGGTGGCCACCACCGTCATCGAGGTGGGGATCGACGTGCCCAACGCGTCGATCATGCTGGTCGAGAACGCCGAGCGGTACGGGATCTCCCAGCTGCACCAGCTCCGCGGGCGCATCGGCCGGGGCGAGCACGACTCCACCTGCCTGCTGTTCGGGCCCGGCGAATCCCCGCGCCTGCGCGCCCTGGCCGAGCACCGCGACGGCTTCGCGCTCGCCCAGATCGACCTCGACCTGCGCGGCGAGGGCGAGCTGCTCGGCACCCGCCAGTCGGGGATGGCCGCGTTCCGCGTGGCGGTGCTGCCCGACGACGCCGAGCTGCTGGAGCGCGCCCGCATCCACGCCGAGCGCATCCACGGTGAGGATCCGGGGCTGGAGCGGCCCGAGCACGCGCTGCTCGCCGCCGCCCTCGACGCGGCGCACGAGGGGGGAGGCGCCGGCGTGGCGTCGGTCCCCATCCCGGCGTGAGGGTCGTGGCCGGCCGCTTCGGCGGCCGGCGGCTCAATGCGCCCCCCGGCGATGCCACGCGCCCCACCAGCGACCGCGTGCGCGAGGCGCTGTTCTCCACCCTGGGACCGCTCGACGACGCCCGCGTCCTGGACCTCTTCGCGGGCAGCGGCGCCCTGGGCATCGCGGCCCTCTCGCGGGGCGCCCAGAGCTGCCTGTTCGTGGACCGCGCCCGGCCCGCGGCCGCGATGGTGAAGGCCAATCTGGCCGCGCTGGACCTCACCGCGCCCCAGGCCCGGGTGCGCGTGGGGGACGCAC
>CAZXNX010000210.1:0-5043 GCA_964642225.1 uncultured Solirubrobacteraceae bacterium
GGTGAGGCCGGCGTCGCCGACGGGACCGCCGATGACGAAGCGGCCGGTCGGGTTGCACAGGAAGACGTCCCGCAGCCCGTTGGCGTCGTACAGGCCCTCGGGGAGGACCGGCACCACGACCTGCTCCCACAGGTCGTCCTTGATCTGCTGCTGCGTGGCCGAGTCGGCGTGCTGCGTGGAGATCAGGAGCTGCTCGATCCCCACGGGCTTGCCGTCGCGGTAGCGCACGGAGACCTGGGTCTTGCCGTCTGGGCGCAGGTAGGCCAGCGACCCGTCCTTGCGGACCGCGGCGAGGCGCTCGGCCAGGCGATGGGCCAGCGAGATCGGCAGCGGCATGAGCGACTCGGTCTCGTTCGACGCGTAGCCGAACATCATCCCCTGGTCGCCGGCGCCGGCGATGTCGAGCTCGTCGTCGTCGCTGGGGTCGGTCCGGGTCTCGTAGGCCTGGTCGACGCCCTGGGCGATGTCCGCGGACTGCTTGTCGATCGCGTTGAGGACGGCGCACGAGTCGGCGGAGAAGCCCAGGTCGGCGTCCACGTAGCCGATCTTGCGGACCGTGTCGCGGGCGACCTGCTGGATGTCCACGTACGTGTCGGTGGAGATCTCGCCGGAGACGACCACGAGGCCGGTGTTCACCAGCGTCTCGCAGGCGACGCGGCCGTAGGGATCCTCGGCCAGCACGGCGTCCAGGACGCCATCGGAGATCTGGTCGGCCACCTTGTCGGGATGCCCCTCGGTGACGGACTCAGAAGTGAACAGGAACTCGTTATCAGCGTAGGTGCTCATGGGATCTGAAGGTTGATCTCCGCAGTAGATTCGCCTGTGCCCGGCTTCGCCGTCAGCCCGACCGCCGCAATGCGCTTGAGGTCGTCACGCACCTTGGTGTAGGAGCGGCTGTCGTTGAGGCCCGTCTGTTCGCCGAGGCGCAGGAGCTGGTTGAAGTCGAGAAAGACTAGCGAGCTGACCGGATTTGGGTGGTTTCCCAGCACGGACTTCCACGCATCGGTCTCCGTGATGTTGCTCTTGGGGTCCTGGACCGCCCGCAGGCCGGAGAGCCGCGTGGACACCACCAGGAGGTTGTCGAACACCGCGTAGTCGAGCTCCGCGCCCTGCGCGAAGGGCAGCGACCACGCCCGCGTGTCGCCGAGCGGCCGCTGCACCCACGTGGCCGGCACGCGCTTGCCGGTGCCGCTGCGCTGGGCCAGCGTGCGGGCGATGGTCGGGCGCAGCGCCGCCATCGCCTTGGCGGTGCGGTCCTCGTCGGCGGTGCGGGTGATGAGGGTCAGCGTCGGGGTCGGCAGCGACGGCGTGATGGCCACCACCGCCTCCTGCTTGAGCAGCCCGAGCAGGCCGCTGCGCAGCGCGCCGCCGGACTTGGCCGCCAGCGCCTTGCTGGCCTGGGCCAGCAGGTTCCCCAGGTCGGCGCCGCCGCCCGCCACGCCGAGGAGGCGCCCGATCGCCGTGTTCAGGCCGCGGACGCTGAGGGAGAGGATGGCGTTGGCGGGGACCTTCTCCTGGAGGGTGGGCGTGAAGGTGCGGAAGGTCCCGGCCGCGCGGACGTCCACCAGCGAGCGGACGGTCACCTTGGCGCCGCCGTCCCGCGGCCCCAGGGCCATCCCGGTCGCGATCAGGCCCTGGCGGTCCAGCAGCGTGCCCGCGACGCCGAGCAGGCCGCTCTGGGGCGCCAGAATGCGGCGGATGCCGTCGGCGGTGGCCCAGGCGGTGGCCACCCGGTCGGGCGGCAGCGGCGTGATCGCCTTGCGGTAGTCGGGGCTGGCGGCCAGCGGGCTGCCCTGGCCGGCGGCGAGGTCCAGCGCCTGGCGCACCGCGGTGTCCTGCCCCACGGCGACGAACTCCCCCACGCGGGCGATGACGACGTCGCCGGCGGGGTACAGCGGCACCTGGCGGTAACGGCTGACCCCGACGGCGCTGCGCCCGCCGGTGACGTAGCGCTCGGCGCCCGCGCGGTCGCGCACCTTGACGAGCACGAGCGACTGGGCGGTGGCCCCCTCGCCCGGCAGCAGCGCCAGCGCGGCCTCGTCGCCGGCCCACTTGCGCACGTCGCCCTTGGCGCCGGGGGCGGTGAGGCGGCGGATGATGCTGTCGCGCTGGGCGGAGTAGCCGGGGAAGCGCTGGGCGACCTTCAGGGCGCGCCGGGTGACGGCGCGGTCGCCGTCGATGGCGACGTTGACGTAGACGAGGGCGTTGGCCGGGACGACCTTGGCCGCGGCGCCCGGGGGCGGCGGGCCCGGGCCGTCGTCGCCGCAGCTGCCGATGAGCAGGACGGCGAGGAGGACGACGAGCACCGCGGCGAGCACGGCGACGGCGATCCGCAGGACGCGGGGCTGCGGGCCACTGGCCTTCTTCTGCGAACGCCGGACGGCGTCCTGCGGCAGGTCAGCGTCGCTCACTGCGGCGCTGCTTGCGTTCGTTGAAGTCGATGATCAGCGGCACGCCGTCCATCCCGTAGCGGGCCCGCAGCCGGTTCTCCAGGAAGTAGGCGTAGTCGCGGGTGACGCGGGTGCGGCTGTTGACCGCGATGGCGAAGCGCGGCGGCGACTCCCCCACCTGCGACATGTACAGCAGCTTGAGGCGGTGGCCCTGCTTCTGCGGCGGCTGCTTGGCCTGGATCGTCTCCGACAGGAAGCGGTTGAGCTCCGGGGTCGGGATGCGGCCCTTCATGCGGTCGCCCAGGGCGATCGCCTCGATGAGGATGCGCGGCGCGTGACGGCCGGTGAGGGCGCTGGCGGTGAGCACCTTGGGGCGCAGGCGCAGCTTGTTGTGGACGCGGGCCCGCTCGTGGTCCAGGTCCTTCTCCTCCATGGCCGCGACGTCCCACTTGTTGAGCACCAGCGCGGTGGCGCAGTGCTCCTTCATCGCCAGCTCGGCGATGCGCAGGTCCTGGGCGGTGATGCCGTCGCCGGCGTCGCAGATCACCAGCGCGACGTCGGCGCGCTCCACGGCCCGCTGGGAGCGCAGGGTCGTGTAGTACTCGACGGACTCGCTGACCTTGGACTGGCGGCGCATGCCGGCGGTGTCCACCACCACGAGCTTGCGGCCGTCCACTTCGAGGGGCAGGTCGATCGCGTCGCGGGTGGTGCCGGCCACGTCGCTGACGATCACGCGCTCGTCGCCGATCCAGCGGTTGACCATCGAGGACTTGCCCACGTTGGGCCGCCCGATCACGGCCAGGCGGATGACGTCCTCGTCCTCGGCCGCGTCCTCCTCGGGCGGCAGGAGCTCCACGAGCCGGTCCAGCAGGTCGCCGGTGCCCAGGCCTTGGGAAGCGGACACCGCGACGGGCTCCCCCAGGCCGAGGCCGAAGAACTCGGCGGCGGCGGGGATGTCGGCCACGACGTCGACCTTGTTGGCCGCGACGAGCACCGGGCGCGGGAAGCGGCGCAGCAGGTCGGCCATCTCCTGGTCGCCGGGACGCAGGCCGGCGTCGGCGTCGACGACGAGCACGGCGACGCTGGCGTCCGACAGCCCGGCCTGGGCCTGGTCGCGGATCGAGCCGGCGATGGGGTCGGCGTCCTCGAAGTCCATGCCGCCGGTGTCGACGAGCAGGAAGCGCCGGCCGTTCCACTCGCAGGCGATCTCCTTGCGATCCCGCGTGACACCCGCCGTCTCGTGGACCACGGCCTCACGGCTGTGGGAGAGACGGTTGACCAGGGACGACTTCCCGACGTTCGGGTATCCCACGATGGCGACCTTCGGCAACGGCACCGAGCGAGCATAGAGTGGCCGCCCGGCCCGCGGCCCCGTGGCGGCGGGCGCCCGTCCTCAGCCGCGGCCGGTGAGCGCGACGATCCGGGCGACGACGGCGTCGATGTCCAGCCCGGTGGTGTCGAGCTGCACGGCGTCCGCGGCGGCGGTCAGCGGCGAGTGCTCGCGGGTGCTGTCGCGCTCGTCGCGCAGCGCCTGCTCGCGCTCGACCACGGAGGCGTCGCCCCCGATCTGCACGGCGCGGCGACGCGCCCGCTCGGCGGACGAGGCGGTGAGGTAGACCTTCACCTCGGCGTGCGGGGCGACGACGGTGCCGATGTCACGGCCCTCGGCGACCCAGTCGCCGGAGGCCATCAGCGTCTGCTGCTGGGCGACCAGCGCGGCGCGGACCGCGGGGTCGGCGGCCACCACGGAGGCCTGCTCGCTGACGGCGGCGGAGCGGATCTCGCCGGTCACGTCCTCCCCGTCGAGCGTGACGACGCCGTCGCCCAGCTCGATGGCCAGCGCCGCGGGATCCACCCCGGGGTCGCGCAGGCGGGCCAGGGCCACGCAGCGGTACATGGCGCCGCTGTCCAGGAAGGTGAAGCCGAGGGCACGGGCGACGGCCCGGGCCACGGTGGACTTGCCCGCGCCGGCGGGCCCGTCGATCGCGACGACCATGTCAGACGGGGTCCGGCTCGGCGGGGGCGGGATCGGGCGCGGGGGCGGCGCCGTCCCCGGGCTCGGCCTCCGGCTCGTCGGCGGGCAGCGCGGGGCGCTGGACGGGGGCGTCGACCGACTCGGGCATCGGCAGGCCGACCGATTCGTAGGCCGCGCCCTGGTCGAGGGTCTCGTGCTCCATGAGGGCGTGGACCATGGCGTCCAGGCGCGGGCGCTCGCGCCGCAGCATCTCCAGCACCTCGCCCTCGGCGGTCTCGATGAGCAGCCGCACCTCGTCGTCCACCGTCTCCTGGGTGTGCTCGGAGGTCTCCGAGACGCCCGGCATGAGGGGGCCCATGCCGGCGGCGGGGATCACGGCGACCGGGCCGATCGCCTCGCTCATGCCCCAGCGGCCGACCATCTGGCGGGCGATCTGGGTGAGCTGCTGGATGTCGGACTCCGCGCCGGTCGTCGTCTCGCCGTAGACGATCAGCTCGGCGGCGCGGCGGCCGAGGGCGACCATGATGCGGCCGAGCAGGTAGTTGCGGTCGTAGGAGAAGCGGTCGGCCTCCGGGGTGGAGAGCGTGACGCCCAGGGCCATGCCGCGGGGGATGATCGACACCTTGCGCACGGGGTCGGCGCCCGGGGTGAGCATGCCGACGATGGCGTGGCCGGCCT